>CAMTPG010000412.1 GCA_947074335.1 uncultured Parabacteroides sp. | reverse complement strand
ATCTGAAAACATTAAATATACTCGAAATTATATTTAGTATATTCTTTACGTTCGAATACATCACCCGCATTTATTGTGCCCGTCATCCCAAAAAATACATCTACAGTTTTTTCGGAATTGTCGATCTGCTTTCTATTCTGCCTTTATACATATCGTTTATCAGTTCGAGTGCCCGTTATCTGCTGGTGATGCGCGCTTTCCGGCTTATTCGTATCTTCCGTATCTTCAAGATGTTTAATTTTCTTTCGCAGGGGAATTTATTATTGCGCTCGCTCAAACAAAGTATGCCGAAGATCGTGGTATTCTTTTTATTTGTCTCCATTCTGGTAACTTCGATCGGCACGCTGATGTATATGATTGAAGGCACACAACCCGAATCTAAATTCGATAATATCCCCGTCAGCATTTACTGGGCCATTGTAACGATGACAACCGTAGGCTATGGCGATATTACACCCGTCACGGGCTTGGGGCGGTTTTTGTCGGCACTGGTTATGTTGTTGGGGTATACGATTATAGCGGTGCCTACCGGCATTGTTTCGGCATCGATGGTGGCCGAATCGCGCAAATACAAAGCCTTACGCTGCCCCGAATGCGGGCGCGGCGGCCACGAAGATGCGGCCGGTTTTTGTAAGTATTGCGGCGCTCCGCTGGGATTGGATGATGATGATCATCCGGAAAAACTACCAGCGGTGTGAGTCGGGTTGAAAATGAAATTTCCGAGTGTTAATTTCCAGATAGTCAGATCTGTACATTCTTCAAGAACTACATCCGAAACTGTTCCTTCTCGTAAATTAATCTTTTCCCGCAGTTATGCCTGTGTGCTATCTGTCAGATAACGAGGTACTAACCATTGCATGGGAAGGCTCTAAAAACTCATTGTACAACAAGTTGCCCATACATTGTACAACATAACACCGACTCATTGTACAACCTGTATGCAACTCATTGTACAATGAGTTTTTAACCCGTCGGCATCCGCCGATTAGTGCACCGGTATCCCACAGTCAGCACTTCGGCATGCCGGTATCTCTCCGGATGCAAAATTACTTTTCCGCCAAAACAGATATGCCGCATCGGTTAAAGTAGTGTGTTGAAAATAATTACTATCTTTGCACACATTTAATAATCGACTCAATAAAATACAATAAAATAACATGGAAACAGTAGTGAGCGGCATTCGTCCGACGGGTAATTTGCACCTGGGTAACTATTTTGGTGCGGTAAGAAGTTTTCTGCAAATGCAGCATGAGTATAATTGCTATTTTTTTATTGCAGACTGGCACTCGTTGACTACACATCCGCATCCTGATAATATTCGCAACAGCGTAAAAACCATTTTGGCCGAATATCTGGCCTGCGGCATCGATCCCGAAAAGGCTACCATTTACATTCAGAGTGATGTACGCGAAGTGGCCGAATTGTATCTGTATCTGAATATGAATGCAGGTATCGGCGAACTGATGCGTACCACTTCGTTTAAGGAGAAAGCACGCAAACAACTACATATCGATTCGAGCGATAGCGATGGCGATATGGAAAAAGAGATCATCAGCGAAAATAATAAGCACAGTGTAAGTGCAGGCCTGCTGACTTATCCCACACTGATGGCTGCCGATATCATCATTCATAAAGCCAAAAAAGTACCTGTCGGTAAAGATCAGGAACAAAATATGGAAATGGCGCGTCGTTTTGCACGTCGTTTTAATTCAACCTTCGGTGTAGATTTCTTCCCCGAACCCGCTTCATTCTACTATTCGGCCAAAGCCATTAAAGTGCCCGGTCTGGATGGTTCAGGCAAAATGGGTAAGAGCGAAGGCAATGCCATTTATCTGATCGACGACGAGAAAACCATCAAAAAGAAGGTGATGAAAGCGGTTTCTGATTCGGGTCCTACCGAAATGAACAGCGTGAAACCGGAACCGATCGCTAACCTGTTTACCATGATGGAGATTGTTTCTTCCAAAGATACGTACGATTTCTTCAACGAGAAATACAACAACTGCGAAATTCGTTACGGCGATATGAAAAAGCAGCTGGCCGAAGATATCAACAATTTCTGCGCACCAATCCGTGAACGCATCCTTGATATCCGTTCTAACGAAGAATATCTGGCAAAAGTGGCCAAAATGGGAGCGGAGCGTGCCAGCGAAAATGCGGCGAAGACATTAAGTGAAGTGCGTGGTATCATCGGATTCCGTCCGTAAATAAAGTGATACAACGATGAAAGACCGGAAAGTTTTTGTAACAGGTGGTGCACAGGGCATCGGCAGAGCGATTGTAACGGCTTTTGCCCAAGCCGGTGCCGAAGTGACTTTTTGCGATATCGACGAAGCCGCCGGTATTGCGTTGTGCAAAAACTTTCCGGATTTACTCCGTTTTTATCCCCTCGATGTAACCGATGGCAAGGCGCTGGAGGAAGTTATCAACGAGGTTATCAACCGAGATGGTGATTTAGACATTTTGATTAATAACGTGGGAATCGGCCAGTTTCAGCCGCTCACAA
>CAMTPG010000411.1 GCA_947074335.1 uncultured Parabacteroides sp. | reverse complement strand
TAAAAAATCGGAGCAGCCATAATCGGCAGCCTTTTGCATAAAATACTGCTGACCGATACATTTGCTCCAGTCGTAATCCTGTCCGTCTTTGGTCAGAAACGATTCGGCGCGTCGCTGATAAGGCTGAATATCGGCCTCATCCTGCTCAAGTGTTCCGCCGCCCAGATTGACACGCCAGAGCGAAAGGCCGATACCTTCAGGATTGCCGGTTGCATCGTAATCCGAACTAAAAAGCCAGCGTGCAATCTGTTCTTTTTGTTCATCATCCCAGTATTGCCCCACAAAATTGCCACTCCACGCATCCGAAGCCGTAAAATGGTCGATTCGCTGATATTTTACATCAGGCTGAATGCACGTATTCAGTGTCTGTGCCGATGATCCTGCCGAAAGTATAAAACCGAGAAGCAGAAACAGTCCATGTGCGGGAAACAGTTTTTTCATGAGCAATCGAATTTAAGTCGGTATCCTTGTTAACAAATACAGTTTCACAAATATACAGAATTTTCAACCGTTTGTCAATAGCTGATGAAAAAAGATCAGGCGGCAGCCTGTACCGCCCGATCCCTGAACAAAAACAACGGCATTAATCGTTCAGTTCCTCTTCGATGATTTCGCTCCAGGCACCATTATCGAAAATGGAGATCTGGAAGGTATCATCCGATTCGGAACGACTGTACAATCTGCCTTTATATCGGATTATTTTATTCTGTTCCGGTTTGATTGCGCTGATTTTGCGCTGCCGTATCACCTCATCCTGAAAATCCGTTGCCGTTAAAACGGCCTGCATCCGCTGCCCGCTGCCCGACAGGAAGGTGTAAAAACCATGAATATGATTCAATTCACCGATCATGTCCGCCGTAAAAAGATCGCTGAACAGGATTGGCTGATCAGCCTCAGTGCCCTGTCCGCTGAAAAGATCAACCGCATTGGCTTTGGCTCCGATTTCATAATCAAATTGTTTCAGCCGGTCGTGTACCGGATCGGTTGCCATAAATTCGATGCGACTCACGATGCGCTGCAGTTCTACAGATTCGTTGATCTCGGAAGCCGGTTCGATGGTAAGCGCCAGCTTTTGCCAGAATGTATCCGTTACGCGATCGAAATAGCAAAGACTGTTTTCGCGATTAACCGTTTCGGAACTGTGCGCCAGAAAACAGATCTGATAATTTCCTTTGGGCAGACTGTCGTAAATAATGCCGAACTCCTGGTCCAGATCAGTCGGATCAAAAATAAACTGTTGTTGTTTGTAGAGTTGCGGCTCATCATCTACGAGAAATACAAAGTAATCGATGCGGGTACAGAGATCGTTCAACTCTTTTACAGCGCCGGTCTCTTCATCGCCCGTACGCTGGCTTTGCGGTTCGCCAATATTCAGTTCGGGCATGGCGCGCGTGGCGGGAAAAGTTAACACCTCACTTTCCATTCCGAGTGAGAAACAGACGGTCTGTAATGCATGATCTGTGGGGAATTCCGGTTCGAACGGGGCAGTCTCTGTTGAACAGGCGGTGAAGAACGCGCATGCCGCAATGGCATACTTTAGTGTACTTTTCATAGTTTCGTGGTTGTTATTTTGTTTATACTATTTCACAAAGAAACACTATTTTTTTGAATTGCTTTTATTTTCTGCTAAAAAATGAAAAGAAATTTTATCTTTGTCATTCAGTATATATAATGTATAACCTTTCTAATTCTGATCATAATTATGGGACGACCTGTAACACTTTGCACACTGCAATGGGCCGATCTTTCGCTCGAAGCGGTTTGCGAAAAAGCCAAATCAATGGGATTCGACGGTGTGGAACTGGGCTTGCCGGCACATCTGGATGTACAGCAAACCGATCCGGCTTACTATGAAGGCATTAAAGCACTGCTGGCCGATTACGGACTGCAGCTGCATTGCATCTCCAATCATCTGATCGGTCAGGCGGTTTGCGACCGGATTGATGAACGACACAAACTGATTCTTCCCGATTTTATCTGGGGCGACGGCGATGAAGAGGGCATTCGCCAACGGGCTGCAGCGTATACTATTCAAGCTGCTCATGCCGCAAAAGCACTGGATATAAACGTGGTTGCCGGATTTACGGGGAGCCGGCTATGGCCCTGGCTCTATTCGTTTCCGCCGGTAACTCCCGAAATGATCGAGGCCGGATATGCTGATTTTGCGAGCCGTTTTACCCCTATCCTTGATGTGTATCAATCGCTGGGCATACGGTATGCACTCGAAGCGCATCCCACCGAAGTGGCTTTCGATATCTGCTCGGCCGAAAAAACGCTGACCGCCATCGGGCATCATCCCGCATTCGGGTTTAATTATGATCCGAGTCATTTCGGATATCAGGGCGTGGATTATGTGGCATTTATTGAGAAGTTTGCCGACCGTATTTTCCATGTTCATATGAAAGATGTGCATTGGAGTGATGTACCGAAAGAGGCAGGCGTATTTGGCGGACATACCACATTTGGTGATCCGCGCCGTTTCTGGAATTTCAGAAGTGTGGGGCGCGGCCGGATTTGTTTCGACGAAATTA
>CAMTPG010000410.1 GCA_947074335.1 uncultured Parabacteroides sp. | reverse complement strand
ATACCAACCTGGACAATGCGCCCGGCGGTGTTAATTTCAAACTGGCCGAAATACTTGGTTTGCAAAATATCCGTGTGCTCAGTCCGCAGGCAAATGCTTTGCTTAAACTGGTTACTTTTGTTCCGGCTGCCTATGCCGAGACTGTACGTAACGCACTTTTTCAGGCCGGCGCCGGACATATAGGTAATTACAATTCGTGCAGTTTTACGGCCGAAGGCGAAGGCTCCTTTAAAGCGGGCGAAGGAACAAGCCCTTTCTGCGGCAAAATCGGAGAGTTGCATACCGAAGCCGAAGTGCGAATCGAAACCATTTTGCCTGCGTTTAAAAAAGCAGGTATTACCCGTGCTTTGTTATCCGTTCATCCTTACGAAGAACCGGCGTTCGATTTCTATACACTGGCCAATACCTGGGAACAGGTAGGATCGGGTGTTGTAGGCGAATTGCCCGAAGGAGAAGATGAACTCGATTTTTTACAACGCATTAAACAGGAGCTGGATGTGGATTGTATCAAGCATTCCGCTCTGCTTGGCAAAAAAATACGCGAAGTAGCCCTGTGTGGCGGCAGTGGCGCTTTCTTAATAAAAGACGCAATCCGTTACGGAGCGGATGTATTTATAACCGGCGAGGCAAAATATAATGATTTTTATGATGTGGAAGATCGCATTTTGTTAGCAGTCATCGGTCACTATGAGAGCGAAGTCTGTACAAAAGATATCTTTTATAACATAATATCGAAAAAATTCCCTACCTTTGTCGTGCATTTTTCGAATGTTAATTCAAACCCGGTAAAATATTTATAGAATGGCTACAGATAAACAATCTGCTGAAAAAGAGATCACAGTTGAAGAAAAACTTTCTACACTGTATCAACTTCAGACGATGATGACTGAAATTGATAAGATCAAAACACTTCGTGGCGAACTTCCTTTGGAGGTACAGGATCTGGAAGATGAAATAGCTGGTCTGGAAACTCGTCTTCAAAACTTTCAGTCAGAAATCAAAGATTTTGAACAGGCTGTTGTAGAACAAAAACACAAAATTACAGAGTCTACCGGTCTGATCGAAAGATATAAAACGCAGTTAGACAACGTGCGTAACAACCGCGAATTCGATAACTTATCTAAAGAGATTGAATTCCAGGGTCTGGAAATCGAGTTTTCTGAGAAGAAAATTCGCGAATTCGGTGAAACGATTAACCGTAAAACGCAGGAAATCGCTGAACTGAGCGAACGTCTGGATGGCAGAATGGCCGATCTGGTTCAGAAAAGAAATGAATTGGAACAAATTGTATCTGAAACAAAACAGGATGAAGAACGTTTGCGCGAAAAAGTAAAAAAACTGGAAACAGTTATCGAACCGCGCTTACTGACAGCATTCAAACGTATCCGTAAAGGTGCACGTAACGGTTTGGCCGTGGTCTATGTACAACGTGGTGCCTGTGGTGGTTGCTTTAATAAAATCCCGCCTCAGAAACAGTTGGATATCAAATTACGTAAAAAAGTAATTGTTTGCGAGTATTGTGGTCGTATCATGATCGATCCCGAGCTTGCCGGCGTAGAAGATTAATGCCATGCGCGACCTGGTCGGTGCATACATTGAGAAATATAAGCTGCTTACTTTCGATAAACCGGTTTTGGTTGGTGTAAGCGGCGGAGCAGATTCAATAGCCTTACTCACCCTTTTGGCGGAGTCAGGCTATTGCTGTATTGCAGCGCACTGTAATTTTCATCTGCGTGGCGAAGAATCGCTGCGCGATGAATTGTTTGTTCGTCACTATGCGGAACAGTTGCAAATTCCTTTTTGTAAAACCGATTTTGATACGGAAGCTTATGCGCTTCACCATAAACTGTCTATTGAAATGGCAGCCCGTGAACTGCGTTATAACTGGTTCGAAGAACAGCTGCTGGTATGGAATGCCCAGGCCATCGCTGTGGCGCATCATCGGGATGACAGCACCGAAACGTTATTAATGAATTTGCTTCGCGGCAGCGGTATTCGCGGTATGCGCGGCATTCAGCCACGCAATGGTAAGGTGGTACGACCTTTCCTTGCCGTAAGTCGCGATATGATTTTAAACTGGCTGGCCGGGAAGCATATCCCTTTTGTTACCGATAGTTCTAATCAGTCAGATCAATATACCCGGAATTTTATCCGGTTGCGCGTATTACCGTTATTGGAAGAAATCAATCCCTCTGCTTCTGAAACGATAGCCCGCACAGCCGAAAATCTGAGTGCTACAGCCGAAATCTATGAGCAGGCTGTCGAAGGGTTCCGGCAAAAAATATGGATTAATGCCAATCAGCTGGATATAGATAAACTGCTTGACTGCCCGGCACCCGAAACAGTTCTTTATGAATTATTGCAACCCTTTCATTTTTCCCGTATTCAGATTTCTTCGATTTTCCGGTCTTTGGGGGACATTTCCGGGAAACAGTTTTATTCATCCACCCACTATTTACTGAAAGACAGAAACCGGCTTTTTGTATATCCGCTTAATGAAGTTGCTGTTTCTTCGCAATCGTATGAACTGGATCTTTCAAAATCCTTTT
>CAMTPG010000409.1 GCA_947074335.1 uncultured Parabacteroides sp. | reverse complement strand
GGGCTGTTGGTATTAAGTTCCTGTCTGGGCGATCCGGCTACACAATTTACCATTTCGAATGCCTGCGGAGTCGTGGTTTATCAGATCGGTTATCCCGAACAGCTGATTTATGTGAAAGGCGGACAGGTAATCTCTTCGGATGATTTCCAGAATATAGCTACCGATGATGGCGAATGTATCCTTTTTGATTATGCCATCGATTACGGACTGCCTGAAAATAAAGATGATGGTGCCGAATACGGCTTTATGACAGCCACAATATATCCGGCTACCATTGTAGATGTTCAGCAGCATGAACTGATACCGTCGCTCACCGATACAACACTGGTCGATGCCAATGAGCTGTTACTGTCCACGCTTCAGACGCGTCATGCCTTTATTTACAACAAACTGTTTTTGTTTACCGAGATAAAGAATCACAGCGCCAATCAGACCGACAGCTTCTCGCTATCCTATAATCCGAATCAGGTACTGGGCAGCGATGAGGTTTACGAATTATATCTGCGTACCATCGTAACCGAACCCGATACGGCAGTTTCCTCCAAGACCATGATTGTGCCCTGTGCATTCAATTTGAATGAACTGGTTAAAAAAGCAGGCGGAACCGATACAGAATCGGCCGAATTCAAAGTCCGCATCAATTATGTAAAAGGATTTAATAAAGATACAACAGCCTGTGTATGGGGTACATCCGATGTGTATACATTATATAGTACACCCGAAGTAGGCTACTAATTACGAACGAACAAACAAGCTTATTCCGAAGACAATGTACAAAGAGCTGTTTAAATGGATGATTGCAATCGTCTCGCAACCGGCTAAAGCCTGGGCTGCTCTGAAAGAAAAAGATAATACCGAGGATCATGATGTATTTTTATCCCGTTATCTTTATCCGATTATCGGTCTGGTTACAATCGCTGCCTTTATCGGCATTTTATTCACACGAAAAGAGTTTCATGTTGAACTGGCTTTAAAATCGGCTATCCGCACACTGATCTCCTCATTCGGAGGAGTTTATCTGAGTGCCTATTTTCTGAACGAATTATGGGGCGGCTGGTTTAAACAGAAAAAAGATTTCAAACTATGCCTGCGTTTCTCAGGATATTCGCTGGCATTGATGTATGCATTAAATATTGTATTATTACTGCTGCCTGAATTCTTTTTTCTGAATATTTTTGTTTTATATACGTTTTACATTGTATGGGAAGGAGCTGTTCCCTACATGCAGGTCGGCGAATCCTGGCGTTTAAAATTTGTAAGCGTGGCAACGGTGATTATCCTGCTTACCCCTTTTCTGATCGAGAAGGTTTTGATGCTGCTGATGCCCGGACTGCGCTTTTGATGAAAGAAAACTATGAGTGCAAAAACGAAGATAACGAATAATATAGTTATTAAAAATAAGCGGGCAACCTTCGATTATGAGTTGCTCGATACCTTTACGGCCGGCATTGTGCTGACCGGAACCGAAATCAAATCGCTCCGGTTGGGAAAAGCCAGCCTGGTAGATACATTCTGTCTGGTGGAAAGGGGCGAAGTATGGGTGAAGAATATGTATATCGCCGAATATTTTTACGGCACATACAATAACCATGCTGCGCGTCGCGACCGCAAACTGCTGCTCACCAAAAAAGAGATCCGTAAACTGGAAGATGCTTCCAAAAACAACGGATTTACCATTGTTCCCACGCGTATGTTTATCAATCCCAAAGGATTGGCAAAAGTGGTGATTGCCATAGCCAAAGGTAAAAAGGAGTATGATAAACGCGATTCCATCAAAGAGCGGGACGATCGTCGCGAAATGGATCGTGCCTTCAAACGTTAAACAGCCTGTTGCAGGCTGTTGCTGTTTTATCCCTAAAAACAAATTGCATGACTAAATCAGATTTACTCAATCTCCTGCAGGAGCGTATCGTTATACTTGATGGTGGCATGGGCACCATGATTCAGGGTTTTAAACTGACCGAAGCCGATTATCGCGGAACGCGGTTTGCCGACTGGCCTTCTGATCTGAAAGGCAATAACGACCTGTTGTGTATCACACAGCCCGAAGTTATACAGTCTATCCATCGGCAGTATCTGGATGCAGGAGCCGATATATTTGCTACCAATACCTTCAATGCCAATGCCGTTTCGATGGAAGATTACGGCATGGAGCATCTGGTAAAAGAAATAAACATAGCCGCCGCCAGGCTCAGTCGTGAGCTGGCCGACAGCTATATGGCCGAACATCCCGAGCGGAAAATCTTTGTGGCTGGCTCGATCGGTCCTACCAATAAAACGGCATCCATGAGTCCCGACGTAAGCGATCCCGCCTTTCGCGCCATTACCTATATGGATCTGTATGCGGCTTATAAAGAGCAAACCGAAGCGTTGATAGCCGGCGGCGTGGATATCATTCTGTTTGAAACCACATTCGATACCCTGAATGTGAAAGCCGGACTCGAAGCGGCTGATGCCGTGATCAAAGCCTCGGGGAAAGATCTGCCCATCATGCTTTCGCTTACACTCTCGGGTCAGGGCGGACGCACTTTTTCCGGACAAACACTGAAAGCCTT
>CAMTPG010000408.1 GCA_947074335.1 uncultured Parabacteroides sp. | reverse complement strand
CTCTGTTTTTCGGAGTGTGCAATATAGAGTTTAAAACGAAGCGCCGGGTATTTTTTATCCGGCGTTTTGATTGGGAGGATAAATTAATAAAATGAATGGATAAAAAGCATGCAAGTCTTGTGAATAATTGGAGTACGAAATAATGAAATGACACACATTTTATAATGCTATAAATATCCAAATTAATTGCTTTTTGAATCATTCAATAATAAAAGAAAAACATTACAGAACAATAAATTAACAGATAGATAAATTACAGATTTCCTTATAGTCATCTATCAGGTTGTTTAGTCAATGTCCATTCTGAAGATAAATAAAACAGCCGATGAAAACTAATTATCTTTTTTCAAAGTATTATATGAAAGTATATGCCAGGTTACACCGATTGCAATCAATAAAAGCATGACTTTCAACCACCATGCCGGTGATATAAAAATAACACAAAATAAAATGGTAATCCAAAGCAATGATACGGATACAATTTTGGCCCGTAGCGGAATGGATTTATTTTCTCTGAAATTCCGAATGTACGGACCGAGATGTTTATGATTCAATAACCAGTTATACAGACGTGGCGAACCTCTGAAATAAAACCAAGCTGTGAGTAATAAAAAGGGCGTTGTGGGTAATAATGGAACAACAATACCGATAATGCCTAAAATTAGTGAAATTGTGCCCAATATTATGTAAAAATACTTCATGTTGCAAAAATAAAAATAAGTATGTTTACAACATAAAAGTTTATGTCTTTTGTTCTCAATATCTTTAGAAAATGGCAAAATAGCCGCTAATTGTTATATTCTTAAAATCTGATAATGTGAAAAAGTTAACTTTAAAAATTATGGCTTGTACTTTATTGGCCTTATCGGCCGGCGCACAAAATGCGCCACAGTTGGGAATAAATCCTGTAGAGGAAGTTATTCAGGCTATGACACTCGAAGAAAAAGTGTCGTTGTTGGTAGGAACGGGCATGCCGGGTTTTGGCGGCAATGCTGCAGTAGTAGGCGAGACTCAGGATATTGTACCCGGTGCCGCCGGAACAACATATCCGATTCCCAGACTGGGCATACCTGCCATTGTAGTGGCCGATGGTCCGGCGGGCTTACGCATATCTTCCACGCGTCCCGATGATCCGGGAACTTATTATTGTACCGCTTTCCCCATTGCTACGCTGATTGCTTCTACATGGGATACCGAGTTGGCTAACCAAATAGGTAAAGCCATGGGTAATGAAACACTCGAATATGGGGTGGATGTGATTCTGGGTCCGGCACTGAATATTCATCGAAATCCGTTGGGCGGACGTAATTATGAATATTATTCGGAAGATCCATATATTTCGGGTTCTATGGCTTCGGCGATGGTTAAAGGAATTCAGTCTAATGGCGTAGGCACTTCGATAAAACATTTTGCCGTGAACAGTCAGGAGTCGAAACGCACCGAGAATGATGCACGACTCACTCCGAGGGCTTTACGTGAGATTTATCTGAAAGGGTTTCAGATGACAGTCGAAGATGCTGATCCTTGGACTGTAATGTCGTCATATAATTATATCAACGGAGATTATGCCTCGGAAAGTTATGAGTTGCTTACAACTATCTTGCGTGATGAATGGGGTTTTAATCATGTGGTTATGACAGATTGGTTCGGAGGAAAAGCCGCTCCAGCACAAATTCATGCCGGAAATGATTTGCTGATGCCCGGTCGGCCAGATCAGAAACAATCCATTATCGAAGCTGTAAATAATAAAACATTAAAGGAATCGGATGTGGATTTGTGTGTAAAACGAATGTTGGATCTGATTGTTATGACTCCGCGTTTCCGGGATTATCCTTTTTCAAACCAGCCTGATTTGAACGCTCATGCAGCGATCGCACGTCAAACTGCAGCCGAAGGCATGGTGTTACTTACAAATAAAAACGAAACACTTCCATTATCGGACTCCGTTCGAAATATTGCTGCTTTCGGAATAACTTCTTATGATTTTATTTCAGGTGGAACGGGTAGTGGTAAAGTAAATAATGCTTACACGGTTTCATTGGTAGAAGGATTACAAAATGCCGGATATGAATTCGATGAAGAAACGACTTCTTTGTATCAACAATATATTCAGCAGGAAAAAGCGAAATTGCCCCAAAATGATAATCCATTGTTTGATATGCTTACCGATTTTTCCTTTCCTGAATATCAGCCAGCCTCTGATTTAATTGCACGTAAAGCAAAAGAAACAGATCTGGCTCTGATTACAATCGGACGTTCAACCGGCGAATTCAAAGATCGTAAAACTGAAGGTGGTTTTTATTTAACACCGGCAGAAAAAACTATGATTGAACATGTGGCGGCTGCTTATCAGCAACAGAGCAAAAAAGTAGTAGTCATTCTGAATATTGGAGGTGTAATAGAAACTGATTCCTGGAAAGATATTCCAGATGCCATTTTATTAGCCTGGCAGGGCGGACAGGAAGGTGGTAATTCGGTAGCTGATGTTTTAAAAGGTGATGTAAATCCTTCGGGTAAATTAACCATGACTTTCCCGTTGGATTTTACAGATGATCC
>CAMTPG010000407.1 GCA_947074335.1 uncultured Parabacteroides sp. | reverse complement strand
CGCTGTTCGTCCGTAAAAATCAGATGACCGGGAGTGGCCCGGATTGTCGAGTCAATTTGTGCATGTATGGCCCGTAAGCGCTTCTGATATTCGCGTTTGTTGCTGGCTTTCTGAAGCGCCAGTTCGGTTTTAACAGGTTCAAAAAACTGCTCAACGGCTTTCTGACGAATCTTCTGGTTCGTGATGGTTTCCAGCGTATCAAGTTCGCCGGTAGTATATACTTTGCCCTGAACAATAAAGAATTGCGACATATCCGATTTCTTTTGCGGATTCACATCATCATTTTGTCGCGGGGCCGCCAGTATGCCGCGTTTATGGAATAGACCGGGCTTCATTTCGGGCATAATTTCCGAACTGCGATCGCCAAAACCGCAACGCGCGCCGGCAGGAGCAGTACGCGAATCGGGTGCGCCGCCCTGAATCATAAATTCGGGGATTACACGTGTAAAGAGTGTTCCGTCGTATTCGCCGTTGCGGGCACGTTTAATAAAAGCCTGCTGATGATTGGGCACTTCATCGTAAAGCAATACTTTCATGGTACCGGCCGAAGTTTGAATAGTTGCCGTCTTTCCGGGCTTCAAAACCGGAGTTTCAATTACGGCAATTGTATCGGCAGCAGCTGCTTCATCGGTAGTCTGGGCAGTCAGTGCCGAACAAAATCCCAGCATGCAGATCCCTAAAATATGATAACGTATTTTCATTTTTTTAAAAGTTTGGGAGTAAAGTTAGCAAAATATGTTGTTAAACACAAACGAAAAATCTACCTTTGCCGCCCTTAAGGCAAAATAGGTTATTAAAAACTCTAAAATTATGAATTGGTTAAATGATTTGCTCTGGGGGCAAGGCATTGGGCATTCCATCTTACTTCTTTCTGTGGTAATCGCCCTTGGAATTCAATTAGGAAAGATTAAGGTTTTTGGTGTCTCGTTAGGTATTACACTGGTTTTATTTGTCGGGATTTTTCTCGGACATTTTGGTTTTCAAATCAATCACGAAGTACTTCATTTCTTCAAGGAGTTCGGTCTGATTCTCTTCGTTTATTCGGTGGGTATGCAGGTGGGTCCCGGTTTTTTCTCTTCGTTTAAGCAGGGAGGCGTTACACTGAATATGCTGGCCTGCGGTGTGGTGTTGCTGGGCGTTGTAACTACAATTGTGGTTCACTTTGTTACAGGCGTGCCTATGGCAACCATGGTTGGTATTTTATCGGGAGCTGTTACCAATACACCGGGTTTGGGCGCTGCACAACAGGCATTTACCGATATGCACGGTGCTGTGGATAATACCATTGCCCTGGGTTATGCGGTAGCTTATCCGCTGGGTGTGATCGGTATTATTCTCTCAATTATTTTGATACGATATCTGTTTCGTGTCAATTTCGATAAAGAGAATGAACAGTTGAACCGCATCGATTCATCGCATACCAACGAGGCAAAAGCCATTTCGCTGATTGTGAAAAATCCGGCGGTATTTGGTAAAACCGTGAATCAGATTTCGCATCTGATCGAACATCGCGATTTCGTGATTTCGCGCATCTGGCATAATGCCGATAAGCGCATCGAAATTGCTTCGGCCGATACGGTGCTCTCGCCGGATGATAAGATTTTTGTAATCACTACCGAAGCGGATGCAGGTACGATAAAACTCTTTATCGGCGAAGAGATCGATATGGAGCGTAAGCAATGGATTCGCATGGAAAGTCAATTCATTAACCGCCGTATTCTGATTACCAAGCCCGAATTGAACGGCAAACGTCTGGGCCAGCTGAAATTGCGCCAGTTGTACGGCATTAATATCACCCGCATTAATCGTGCCGGTATTGATCTGGTAGCAACACCGGCGCTGATGCTTCAGGTGGGCGACCGCGTGAATGTGGTAGGTACAGAAGCAGCGATCGGCAATGTGGAGAAGGTATTGGGTAATTCCATGAAACGACTTAACGAGCCGAATCTGATTACCATTTTTATCGGTATCGGTCTGGGTATTATTTTGGGAAGTATTCCGATTACTTTTCCCGGAATTCCGCAGCCGGTGAAGCTTGGTCTGGCCGGCGGTCCGCTGGTTGTGGCTATTCTGATCAGCCGCTTTGGTTATCGTTATAAACTGATTACTTATACCACGCAAAGTGCCAACCTGATGTTGCGCGAAATTGGTATCACGATCTTCCTGGCCTGCGTGGGTATCGGTGCCGGCGAGGGATTTGTGGATACAATTTTGAATAATGGCGGTTTTGCATGGATTGGTTATGGATTTATTATTACCTTTGTGCCGCTGATGATCATTGGCTGTATCGGCCGGTATTTCTGTAAAATCAATTATTTTACATTAATGGGATTGCTTTCGGGCAGTACAACCGATCCGCCTGCGCTGGCTTATTCGAATGCGACAGCTCCGAATGATGCGCCGGCCGTAGGTTATGCAACGGTTTATCCGCTTACCATGTTTTTGCGCGTGCTCACGGCACAATTGCTGATTCTGTTTTTTGCATAATTGCTTCCAAACATATAACGACAAAAAAACCTTCGAATCCGTATGGGTTACGAAGGTTTTTTTATGTTTA
>CAMTPG010000406.1 GCA_947074335.1 uncultured Parabacteroides sp. | reverse complement strand
TTTTAAATTGATATCATAATAATCCGACATATTGTCGATTCCTATTACATGCATATTCGCCTCCATGCATCGTTTTGCCATATGGAAGCCAACAAATCCAGCCACGCCGGTAATTAAAATTGTCATAGAATTAATTTATTGTTAATGAGTATATTAAATATAACACAAATCGTTATAGTATATTCTATGCAAAGATATCATTATTTATGCTGTTTTTCCCGGTTTTATACTTATCTTTTTGTGCAGAATAGATACAATTTAGGGTAATTCTTAAACAAGCAAAAATTAACTCTGAAAGATCATGGATTGAAAAAATAATAAAATTAGGCAATTCGTTGATGAAAAAAGATGAGATGCAAAGCAAAATAATGCGTTTTAAAGAAAAGTAATTTATGCACCGCTTAACAATTTTCAGCTCAGTCAGGATAAAATAACAAGCATTAAAAAGAGTATCGGCTATGTTTATTTGTTTTAAACAGGCATGCCTGAATATAGGATAAATAATATCAGAATTAGTTTCAGATTTATAAATTTATTTTGGCTGTTCAATCGCAATAACGCAAAATTATAGCAGTTGAACAGCCAAATATATATATAATTATCGTTTCCAGAACTGCTCCATCTGCTCCAGCGTTTTGCCTTTGGTTTCGGGCACAAAACGCCAGATGAAGATTGCTGCCAAAATGCCCATCACGCCATAAATCCAGTAAGCCATGCCATGATTAAAGGTATCGGTAAGATATTGATTTTTATCCAGCATCGGGAAAGTCCAGGATACCAGAAAATTGGCAATCCACTGACCAGCCACGGCAATACTCATTACAGTTGAACGAATAGAGTTTGGGAAAATTTCGGCCAGCAAAACCCAGCAAACCGGTCCCCACGACATGGCAAATCCAGCCGTATACACCAGCATACAAATCAATGAACCGAGACCGACCGAATGGTTGAAAAATGTAGTTCCCAGAATTAACATCGAAGCAGCCATCACCAATGCACCGATAATCATCAGCGGGCGTCGGCCAAAACGATCGACCGTGAAAATAGCCAGTACGGTAAACGACAGATTCACGGCACCCACAATAATCTGTTGCAGCAACGCGGCATCGGTAGCAGCTCCCATGGTTTTGAAGATTTCGGGCGCATAATAAAGCACCACATTGATTCCCACAAACTGCTGGAATCCGGAGAGTAAAACACCTACAATAATAATCAGCGCACCATACGATCTAATCGGAGCCAGCAGCGAAACGCAGAATGTGCCAATCAGCGCAATCTCGAAAGCACTGTGTACATCAAAGAATTTCAGTGATCCATAGGTGAGGAAGAATAAAATAATCCAAACGCCCATAAAGATAAAATAAGAGCGCATGGAAGGTTCTTTCTCTTTAAAACTATCCTGAATAGCCTTCAATTCAACAGCCGCCTCTTCTTTTCCGAATAATTTCGCCAATACTTTCGATGCCTTTTCGGGTTTGCCCGACATCACCAGATAACGCGGCGTTTCGGGAACAAAAAACAGCAGAATCAGAAACAGCGAAGCCGGAATAATTTCCGAAGCGAACATCCAGCGCCAGCCGATTGAATTCAGCCAGAGTCCGTCGCCCTGTAATGCAATCGAATAGTTTACAAAATAGACAACCAGCATACCAAAGATAATGGCAAACTGATTCCACGAAACCAGATTACCACGTTTTTCGGCCGGAGCCATTTCGGCAATAAACATGGGCGAAACCATCGAAGCCAAGCCCACGCCGATTCCACCCAGAATGCGATACATCACAAACATATACATACATGTATGATCGCCGCTTCCCGGCATGCCCACAAATAATTCGGGCCACGATGAACCGATAGCCGAAAGCAAAAACAGAATAGCCGCGATAACCAGCGTAGGTTTACGGCCGTAGCGCTGACTCATCAGTCCGGCAAACGAAGCCCCAATAATGCAACCGATCAGCGCGCTGCTCACCACAAATCCCTCCAGTGCATTAGCCTGGTCGAGCGGTAATCCCTGTGGCTCGATAAAAAAACTGCGCAACGCCTCGACCGTGCCCGATATCACAGCTGTATCATAGCCGAAAAGCAGGCCGCCAAAGGTTGCAATCAGGGTAATTCCCCAAATGTAATGATTGTTATTTTTCATGGTCAATTAAAATTATTTAAAGTTATATTCAATACTTTTTCAGGTTTTATCAATTCTATTTTGATCTGAGGGAAACGAAGATACAGAATATAATTGAACTTTATACCAAAACAGCTGTTTAATTATTGAAGAAACTAAAAGAAAAATCGGAAATATTATGTACGATATTGTCAACATCATTTCAGTCTTTTTTGTCATTTCAGGCATTGGCGTAGCCATTCATATCGGATTCGATTTGTCTAAGAATAAGCAGTCTATGAAGATAATGAATGCCGTATGGATATTGTCTGGTTTATGGGGAAGTTATCTTGCACTTTGGGCCTATACAAAATTTGGACGTGAACATGCCGGAAATGATTCCATGAAAGGTATGGATATGGGAAATATGGACATGAAGGGCATGAAAATGGACAACATG
>CAMTPG010000405.1 GCA_947074335.1 uncultured Parabacteroides sp. | reverse complement strand
GAGTAGCCTAACGATTTATCGGCATACACTTTCTGCATATACAAGCCGTAAATTGGCAATGCCATGCTTGCGCCCTGTCCTTCGCTCATGCGGTCGAAGTGAATGGAACGATCTTCGCCGCCCACCCAGACACCGTTTACCAGACTGGGCGTGAAGCCCATAAACCAGCCGTCGGAGTTATTTTGCGTGGTTCCGGTTTTGCCGCCCATCGGTGCTTTGATGCCGTATTTAAAACGAACACGACTACCGGTTCCGCCATTAATCACATTTTGCATCATATGCAACATCTTGTACGAGGCCTCTTCGGAAAGCACTTCGCTCATCTCCGAATTGAAGCTGGCAATTGTATTTCCGTACGAATCTTCGATGCGTGTTACATAAAGCGGCTCGGTGCGGATTCCTTTGTTGGCAAATGTAGTATAAGCACTCACCATTTCGCCCACCGAAACATCGGGTGTACCAAGACAAATCGAGATTACCGGATCCATCTGATTTTTCAATCCGTAAGATTTGAGCAGATTTACAAACGTGTATGGCGAAAGCTGCCCCATCAGCCAGGCTGTCACCCAGTTATCCGATTTCTGCAAACCCCATTGCACGGTTACCATTTCGCCTATGCGCTCTTTGTTGGCATTACGCGGTTCCCAGAGTTTACCGTTTTCGTCGGTGAGTCGTTGCTGCACATGCAGCATCTGATCGCACGGACTGATATTATTTTCCATTGCCAGCGAATAGAGGAACGGTTTGATGGTTGAACCAATCTGACGGCGTCCGCCATTCACCATATCGTACTGAAAATCATTGTAATCGATGCCGCCCACATAGGCTTTCACATGACCGCTGCGCGGATCCATCGACATGAAGCCGGTGCGCAGAAAACTTTTATGATAGCGAATCGAATCGAGCGGAGTCATCGTTGTATCAATCGGACCATTCCAGCTGAATACACGCATATCGACCGGTTTATTAAATTCGGCACGCATATCAGCTTCGCTCATACCGCTTTTCTTCATTATCCGGTATCGATCGGTTTGCTGCATCGAGCGCATCAGGATTGTATCTACTTCGCCCGGACGCAGATCGCGTGAGAACGGTGCATAACTTTTTCCCTTTTTCTCGCGGAAGAAAGCCGGTTGCATTTCGCCGCCGATATGTTCGCGAACCGCCTCTTCGGCATAGGTTTGCATGCGCGAATCGATGGTCGTATAAATTTTCAGTCCGTCGGTGTAGATATTGTAATTCTCGCCATCTGCCTTTGTATTCTTATTACACCAGCCGTACAGCGGATTGGTTTCCCACGAAACCGAATCTTCCATGAATTTTTGTCCCTGCCACGAGGCATAGTTGCTGCGTTCCGGTTTTTTAGCCGTCATCGTCATACGCAGATACTCACGAAAATAGGGCGCCGGACCCTCTTTATGGTCTACGCGTGTAAAATGAGTAGTGAGCGGAAGTGCCTTGAGCGAATCGTTTTCGGCTTTGGTTAAATAACCGGCCTTTTCCATCTGATCGAGCACGGTATTTCGTCGTCCGCGTGTACGTTCAGGCTGACGCATCGGATTGAAGTAGGATGGATTTTTACACATTCCCACCAGCGTTGCCGCCTCTTCTACCTTCAGATTTTTCGGGGTTGTACCGAAATAAACGCGCGAAGCAGACTGAATGCCCACGGCATTATAGAGGAAATCGAATTTATTGAGATACATATTTATGATCTCTTCTTTGGTGTAATTTCGTTCGAGCTGAACGGCAATCACCCATTCTATCGGTTTCTGAAATAAACGCTCTTTGAGGTTATCGGCGCCGGGCGAGTAAAGCTGTTTGGCCAGCTGCTGCGTAATGGTACTGCCACCGCCGCCGCTTTTCTGCATCAAAACGCCGCGCTTCACCATGGCACGGATTAAACCTTGTGCATCGATGCCGCTGTGTTCGGCAAAACGGATATCTTCGGTTGCTATCAGGGCTTTCACCAGTGCCGGCGAAAGATCTTCGTAGTTCACATAAATACGGTTGTCTTTGCTGTGTGCATAAGAACCCAATGTTTTTCCATCCGACGAAATAACCTGAGATGCATATTTGTCAATCGGGTTTTCGAGCTGCTCTACCGGAGGCATGTATCCGATTTTTCCATGGGCTATCGACCAGAAAATTGCGGCACAAACCAGAATTCCTGCAGCAAACAGCACCCAAAACGAAATAATAATACCTTTAGTTAATTTTGAAGCCATCTATCTTTTTTTGACAATTAAAAGCCGGCAAAAGATAATCCCACAAGCTATCTTTTGTACTATCGCCGACATATACTATTGCAAAGGTAATAAATTTTACAGCAACAAAATCACAGCAAGACTTAACAATGCTATAAAAATCCATAATATGATGCCCTGAATCATCGGACGAACGCCGACCTGACGGATTACACGACTGGAAAGTCCGCTGCCGATCAGGAACAAAGTCACTGTCAGTCCTTTTTTAGCCAGCCACACCAAACCGAAGCTTACGGTAGCAGGAATGGGCAAAAAGGTGTTGGCCACCATAGCCAGAACAAAGAAAAAGATAAACCACGGAAT
>CAMTPG010000404.1 GCA_947074335.1 uncultured Parabacteroides sp. | reverse complement strand
TTCAGAATAAAATCAAGTGCCTTATCGGCATCGGCAGTGAGGCGGATTACACCGATATCATCGGCAAATGAGGTAAAGGCTTCGCGCTGATAACTGATATCGCCCTTGGTAAAACTAACATGCGTAACAGCCTCTTCCAAATTGAGTTCGCGGCGATAATTTGTTGCTTTATCCGAATAGGCAGGATAGATAAAATCGATTTCCAGATTGCCCGCCAGCTGATAACTGCCATAGGGCGCATTGGCACCGTTGCCCAGTGCACTGCCCTGACCCTTACAAACAAAGGTATTATACATTAACTCTTGTGCCTCGTCGTTGCGTCCGGCAAAGAGCAGGTTGCGAATGGTCGGCAGATACCAGGAGGCCTGTGGATTGTCGGCATCCTGTTTACTTCCCGACCACATCGAGATTTCGTTCAGCACAATGGTTTCTTCTTCGATGCCGCCATCGGGCATCATGCCGATACGGCCGTTGCCCAACGGAAATGTTGCTTCCCAGATTTGCGCCGGTTCCTCAAAGTGAAAGGCGACTTTCTGGTGTTTTTTTACACCGGGTAAAGTACAGGCTGTGAGCAACAGTAATGAGATCGAATAGTATTTTAAATGCATAAGCAGAGATGAGTTTATTTTCTTTAAAAACTTTGCATATCACAGAGTCGTTTGTAATAGCCGTTTAATGCAATCAGATCATCATGCCGGCCGCGCTCCACGATTTCGCCTTCGTGCATTACACAGATTTCGTCGGCATTGCGTATGGTAGAAAGGCGGTGAGCAATCACTATGGTTGTGCGGTTTCGCATCAGATTTTCGAGTGCCTCCTGAACGAGTCGTTCCGATTCGGTATCCAGTGCCGATGTGGCTTCGTCGAGAATCAGGATGGCCGGGTTCTTCAGAATGGCACGGGCAATACTGATACGCTGACGCTGACCGCCGGAGAGTTTGCCGCCGCGGTCGCCGATGTTTGTGTCGTATCCGTCGGGAGTAGCCATGATAAACTCGTGTGCATTGGCAATGCGGGCTGCCGCTTTCACTTCGTCGAGTGTGGCATTTGCTACGCCAAAGGCAATATTATTGAAGAAGGTGTCGTTGAAAAGAATCGCCTCCTGATTAACATTTCCCATAAGTTCGCGCAAATCACGCAGCGTGGCGGTACGAATATCGGTGTCATCGATCGTGATTGCACCATCGGTCACATCATAAAAGCGGGGCAAAAGATCGACCAGTGTACTCTTTCCGGAGCCCGACTGACCAACGAGAGCTACAGTCTTCCCCTTCGGGATATGCAGATTAATACCTTTCAGCACCCAGTCGTTCTGGTATTTAAACCATACATTATTATATTGTATATGATCATGCAATGCTATGGGCTGCGGATCTTTCGGATCGTGAATATTGCTTTCGGCCTGCAAAATCTTATCTACGCGATCCATGGAGGCCAGGCCTTTTTGGATGGCATAAGCCGATTTACTCAGGTCTTTGGCCGGATTAATGATGCTATAGAAAATCACCAGATAATAGATAAAAGTTGAGGCATCAATCGTACTGTTATTGCTCAGAATCAGCGAACCACCATACCACAAGACAATGGCAATGGTAGCCGTGCCCAAAAACTCACTCATGGGATGCGCCATTTGCTGACGGCGATATACCCGATTGGTAAGGCGACGGAAATCATTGTTGCTTTTTTCGAAACGCTGCTGTATTTTATCTTCGGCATTAAACGCCTTGATGATGCGCAGTCCGCCGAGTGTTTCTTCGATCTGACTCATCAGATATCCCCATTGCTGTTGCCCTTCGAAGGATTTGCGTTTCAATTTTTTCCCGACCTGACCCATGATGTAACCGGCTACGGGAAGAAGAATGAAAACAAAAACTGTCAGTCGCCAGCTGATGGCTATCATTCCGATCAGGTAAATAATAATCAGAATCGGATTTTTAAACAACATATCCAGTGAGCTCATGATTGAGGTTTCAATCTCATTCACATCCCCCGAAACGCGTGCGATGATATCGCCTTTGCGCTCTTTCGAAAAGAAACCCAGCGGCAGTTCGGTAATCTTTTTATTGATCTGATTACGTATATCGCGTACCACACCGGTACGAATCGG
The DNA here is from genome assembly GCA_947074335.1 of uncultured Parabacteroides sp. Lineage (GTDB taxonomy): Bacteria > Bacteroidota > Bacteroidia > Bacteroidales > Tannerellaceae > Parabacteroides. Next base: position 466 of record CAMTPG010000404.1, on the reverse strand, counting down.
GATCATGGTAAAGAAGGCCATATACATGGTGAAAACTTTCAGAAAAGTGGCAACAACTAAAAATATACCCAGAATGATCAGGGCAAATGAACCGCCTTTGGTTTCAATCATATCCTGAACAAACCAGAAGAAGTTGTTCTTCACGGCTTCGGGCATGCCGCGCCAGGTTTCGAAATTGAAAAACTGAAAATGGAAATCGGTATAGGTATATTGTGTTTCGTCAATCCGGAAAAGGATATTCAGAATCGGAATAATCAGGGCAAAGGAGAGTAGATTAAGAATAGCCGACAGGATATTGCAGATCACATTCCAAACCAAATACTTTTTATAGGGAGGTACAAAGCGTCTGAGTACGCGCAAGAAATCTTTCATGTTTTACAGTTGGATTATTTTAGGCTCCGAAGATACTCAATTCCCCGCTGATAAGGAAGCATTGTTTACACTTTTATCAATTTATTAAGGAGTG
>CAMTPG010000403.1 GCA_947074335.1 uncultured Parabacteroides sp. | reverse complement strand
GTGCGCCATCCATAATCACAACATTGGACATGATTTTACAGTTTTCGCCAATTACAACATCTTCATGGATTACTGTAAAAGGACCTATCTCTGTATGTTGTCCAATTTTTGCTTCGGGATGAACGACAGCTAAAGGTGATATATTCATATCTGTTTATTATTTATTTTTTACAATCTGAGCCATAAATTCGGCTTCGCTCACTAATTTATCGCCTACAAAAACATATCCTTTCATGGTTGAAATGCCGCGACGAATGGGAGCAAGCAGTTCTAAACGCAAAATCAATGTATCGCCAGGAACCACTTTCTGACGGAATTTAACGCCGTCTATTTTCATAAAATAGGTAGAATAACGTTCTGGTTCATCTACCGAGTTAAGCACCAGTAAACCACCGGTCTGCGCCATTGCTTCCACCTGCAGTACACCCGGCATAACCGGTTCTTGCGGAAAATGACCGGTAAAGAACGGTTCGTTGCTGGTAATATTTTTTACACCCACAATGTGAGTGGCGCCAATTTCAATGATTTTATCTACCAAAAGGAATGGGTAGCGATGCGGTAACAATTCGCGGATACGATTAATATCCATGGCAGGAGTCACATTCGGATCATAAATGGGAGCTTGAATTTCGTTTTGCTTAATATCTTTACGAATCATGCGTGCCATCTGATTATTAATCTTATGCCCCGGACGTGTGGCAATTACACGGCCGCGAATCGGTTTGCCGATCAAAGCCAGATCGCCAATTACATCAATCAGTTTATGGCGTGCCGGCTCGTTGGGAAATACCAACGGTTTGTTATTAATATATCCCAGATCTTTTACATCCTTATGAGCTATATTCAGTTCATCGGCCAGTTTGTCCAACGCTTCCTGACTCATCTTCTGGTCATAAATTACAATCGCATTATCCAGATCACCACCTTTAATCAGATTATTCTGCAACAACATTTCCACTTCGCGTACAAAAACAAAGGTACGTGAAGCAGCAAAATCTTTGGAAAATTCACTCAGATCGTTCATGGTTGCAAATTGATTCGACAAAACAGGCGAGTCAAATGAGATTAAAGTATTAATGCTGAATTTATCATCCGGCAAGATGATGATGGAAGAACCGGTCTCCTCATCTTTCACCTCTATTTTATGTTTAACGATATAATAATCTTTCGGAGAATTCTGCTCTGTAATACCCACACGGTCAATTTCTTCAGAGAAATAACGTGAACTTCCATCCAATATCGGAAATTCGGGAGCATTAACTTCAATCAAACAGTTATCAATTTCGTAGGCATATAAAGCTGCCATTGCATGTTCGATTGTACTGATCTGAACGCCATTCTTTGATAATACGGTTCCTCGTTGAGTTCCGGCTACATTATCAGCCAAAGCATCGATAACCGGTTGATCTTCCAAATCGACACGTTTGATTTTATAACCGTGATTTTCCGGTGCGGGATGAAACGTGATCTGAATATCCAGACCGGTATGCAATCCTTTGCCGCCCAAAGAGAAGCTTGAAGCAAGAGTCTTCTGTTTCTGCATATAATTATCGTATTATTTATTAAGTTCTTTTTTAAGCTCTTCAATTTCACGCTGCATCTGCCCCATTTGGCGATACATATCAGGCAATTTATTAAAGATTGCACTGCTGCGCATAAATGATTTGGCATTTGTTGCAGGGGTACCTAATAAAGTACTGCCCTCTTTTACATTGCTGATAACTCCACACTGTGCACCAAACACAACATGATCGCCAACATGAATATGACCCGATAAGCCAACCTGTCCGCCAAACATACAATTGTTGCCAATTTTAACGGAGCCGGCAATACCTACCTGGGCAGCCATTACTGTATTTTCGCCCACTTCCACATTGTGAGCAATCTGAACCAGATTATCCAGTTTTACACCTTTATGAATTATAGTAGAGTCCATCACCGAACGGTCTATGGTCGTATTTGCTCCAATCTCCACATTCTCTTCGATCACAACATTTCCCAACTGTGGAATCTTTTTGTAATTATCACCTTCGGGTGCAAAACCAAAACCATCAGATCCGATTACCGCACCGGCATGAATGATACAATTACTACCAATCTTACAATCGTGATATACAGTAACATGCGGATAGATAATCGTATTATCACCGATTGTTACATGATCGCCAAGATAGGCAAAAGGATAAATCTGGCAATTTTTACCTACTTTCACACCTTCGCCTATATAAGCAAAATTACCTACATAGCAATCATCACTTACCACTGCAGATGCAGCAATAAAGGCTGTCGAATTAATTCCGGCTTTTTGTGCTTTTGACTGTTCAACCATATTGAGCAATACAGCCAGTGAGGCATAAGCATTAACCACTTTTACCAAAGTAGCCTTCACAGGTTCGGAAGGAGTGAAATCCTCATTTACAAGTACGATGCTTGCGTCTGTATTATAAATATAGTGCTCATATTTGGGATTCGCCAAAAAAGATAACGTACCGGGCTTTCCTTCTTCGATCTTAGAGAAATTATTTACTCTTACGTCAGGATTTCCCTCTATGGTACCCCCTAAAACACTTGCAATTTGTTGGGCCGAAA
>CAMTPG010000402.1 GCA_947074335.1 uncultured Parabacteroides sp. | reverse complement strand
TGATCCAAGATACATCTTCCAGAAATTTTTCCTGAGATATGCGCCACGATGCACCGGCCGAATAGAAATTTCCCCAGCGACTGTCGGGATGGAATCGTGAAGATCCGTCTTTACGGAAACTACCCGAAACATAATAGCGGTTGCTGTAATTGTATTCGGCGCGGCCGAAGAAAGAAAGCAGACGATATTTATCGGTATACGAATCTACACTGTAATTGCCTGTTGTACTGGCCAGTTCGAACATATTAGGCAGCGCAATGCTGCTTCCGTAAGCATAAACATACTCATAATTCATGGCATAGAGTTCCTGACCGAGCAGCAGACTGATATTATTCACATCCTCAATCGTAGTCTGATAGGTAAGCAGGTTATTCCAGGTTGTTGATGTACGGCGATTCGTTGATTTTGTAGAGCTTCCGCCCGCACTCAATACCGTGCTTCCCCAGCCCGAATTGCCGGTTTGCGAAGAACCGTGAATGGCCGATCCGTATCCGTTGCGTTTGTAATGCGAATTGTCAATGCTCAGGTTCGTGCGGAATTTCAATCCTTTCCAGATATCGAAATCGAAATAGACGCGTCCCGAAACCATATCGGTATACGAAGTATTGAAATAATAGCTGCCCGAATTATCCGAATCGGTTGCCATCAGATACGAGAAGTAGTTGCTTCCGCTCCAGCCGCCCAGAAAATAACTGCCGTAATGAAACATCCGGTCGCCGTTGTTTTCATTGTAAATCCAGTCTGTATTATCTGTATTACGCAGCCATGGCGATGCATAAGGCGGCGAATTTCGAACATAGCGGGTGCCCGATGTATTCTCGGTTTTGCGTGTATGTGCATACGAAACATTCAGTCCCACGGTGAGCCACGGCGTAACCTTGCTGTCTACATTCGAGCGCAATGTATAGCGGTTAAACAGTTGTCCGCGAACGAAACCCTTATCATCCAGAAAAGAGCCCGAGAAAAGAATATTCGTTTTATTATCGTTCAGACTTCCGCTTACCGAAAGCGAATAATCCTGTTTCAGCCGATGGTTATCCAGATAAGCGCCATACCAGTCGGTCGCTTCATCATCCCAAATCCGGTTGGCGGTCGATTTTAATTTACCATCCAGTCCCACAGGCTCATTCGTATCATAGGGATGAATATAAGTAGCATTCCCGTTCGAATCGGTTACTTTCTTCAGCAGCGAAGGAATCACATTTTTTGTGGCATATTCGCGGGCAGCGGCATCATCCATATCCGCATCGGTATGTGTATAATCGGTTCCGTAGAATTTATCATTGTATAAAGCTTCCCACTGATATTCGTAATATCTGCCTGCATCCACATTTTTGGGCAGCGAAACGGCCAGATCCTGAATAGCCCATTTGGCATTTAAATTTACACTGATGCGATCGCCTTTACCGCGTTTGGTCTGAATCATGATCACACCGTTGGCTGCGCGCGAACCGTAAAGCGATGAGGCTGCGGCATCTTTCAGAATCGTCATTGATTCGATATCGGAAGTGGAGATATCGCTCAGTTTGCCTTCGTAGGGAACGCCGTCTACCACATACAGCGGACTTGTACTTCCTGTGATAGAGCCGATTCCGCGAATGGTGATTGTAGGATCAGATCCGGGAGTTCCCACATTATTAACTACCGAAACACCGGCACTCATTCCCTGCAGAGCCGAAGCGGCATTGGTAGGCGAGGATTGCATAATTTTTCCGGCATCCACACGAGTGGCCGAACCGGTAAAATCCGATTTTTTGGCTGTACCGTAAGCCACAACCACCACTTCGTCGAGTTGTTCGGAATCCGGAAAAAGTTTAATCAGCATATTCGAAGTGATCGGCACCTCCTGCTGTTTCATCCCGATGTACGAAACCTTAACCGATTGCGCATCATCCGGAACAAATCCGATCGAAAAGTTGCCATCAATGTCCGTGATCGAACCGATGGATGTACCAAGCACCAACACAGAAGCCCCGATTACGGGCTCTCCATCTTCGGCAGAGATAACCTGTCCCGAAATGGTTTTTGTCTGAGCAAAAGAAATTAAAGAACATGTAAATACTAAGCAAAACAATAGTGTAAGTCGTCTACTCATGATCTTGTTTTAAATAATGATTAACTACATTAAGAATAGTGTTTACTATTCGTCTCTCATTGGCCGGCCGGTTATATTATATAGTATATACTGTATGCTTAAATTTTCATAACGCAACAAATATATACATAAATTCAGATAAACAAAAATAAATAAAGAAAAAAGACATATAAAATTAAAATAATGTATCAAAGTGTATATTACAAAGAGGAAACTGTAACAAATAGATTTTCGCGATGAATCAGTTGCATATTATTTCATTTTTACTTCCGGCTCTCTTTCTTTTAGATGAGCACAAAAGCCGATTACTTATTGTATCAAATTTTGGTCTGCAAAAAATGGATAGTAATGCAAACAGAAATACACTGCAGTGTAATCCGATTTACATTGCAGTGTATTATAAATTTCACTGCAGTGTATTTTTTCGATATTTCTGATATTTGATGTGTACTGAAAAAAGTTGACAGATTAATAAATAAAACCTAATTCATATTGA
>CAMTPG010000401.1 GCA_947074335.1 uncultured Parabacteroides sp. | reverse complement strand
AGCTGATTAAAGAGACAAATCTGGATCCGGGCGAAACTCTGTTTGTGGATGATGGTACTTCGAATATTACAGTGGGTAAACAACTCGGATTTCAGGTTTATCAACCGGAGAACGGTGAAGACTGGCGCGAACCCATACAACAGATTCTGAACGAAAGCAAAGCGGATTCTGAATGAAATTCAAATAAATTCGGAATAAAACTATACTATACAGATTCGCTGCAGGATCATTTTAACCGGTTCACAGAACGATTCAAATTGCTTTGCAAGGGGATTTGAATCCCTTTACAAGGCAATTTTAATTCCCTTGTAAAGCAATTTACGGGCAGGCTGCATATACATCATTTGACGATTGTAGCCTCACTGATTATTATTATAAGGGTGTCATGGATAGACTACATATTCATATTTCGACGATATCCTGTATATTATGTTTCAGTATCAGAATCAGACCGGAAAGATTTCCGGATCCGGCAGCTGAATAGCTGCAGAAACAAAAAGAGCCTGTCCGCTTAAACCGGACAGGCTCTTTTTTGTATAAAGATCTGCTTACATGATGCCCCGCTCGCGCAGTTTCAACTGCCATTTCCAGGCCGAAGCTAATGTATCAGTTAATGATTCTTCTGTTTTCCATCCCAATACTTTGTTGGCATGTTCCGGATTAGCCCATACTTTTTCGATATCACCTTCGCGACGACCTACAATTTTGTAAGGTACTTCTACACCGGTAGCAGCTTCGAATGCATGAATCAGTTCAAGAACAGAAACGCCGGTTCCGGTACCCAGATTGAAAATCTCGATGTTTTCTTCTGTTTTATTATTCAGCATGCGATCCATCGCGATAACGTGTGCTTTTGCTAAATCCACAACATGGATGTAATCGCGGATACATGATCCGTCGGGTGTATCATAGTCATCGCCAAACACACTGAGTTCCGGACGGATGCCCATGGCAGTCTGCGTCAGATAAGGAATCAGGTTTTGAGGTACTCCTAAAGGCAGTTCGCCGATTTCGGCCGACGGATGAGCTCCGATCGGATTGAAATAGCGGAGAATGATGCTTTTAAAAGGTGCACCGGCATGAATGGTATCGCGGATAATCTCTTCGTTAATCTGTTTTGTATTGCCATAAGGTGACATGGCCGGTTTGATCGGCGCATTTTCAGTAACCGGAAGATATTCGGGATCCGGCTGTCCGTAAACGGTACAAGAGGATGAAAACACAATACCTTCAACGCCGAACTCGGGCATCAAATCCAACAGATTGAGCAATGTCTCGATATTGTTGCGATAGTAAAGCAGCGGTTTCTGAACCGATTCGCCCACCGCTTTGCTGGCCGCAAAAAGAATAATGCCTTTGATATCGGGATGCGCCTGCAGCGCTTTTAATGTGCCTGCTTTATCTTTTAAATCGAGCTGAATGAATGCCGGGCGTTTGCCTGTAATCTTTTCGATGCCATCCAGCACTTCAATATTTGAATTTGATAAATCATCAATAATAACCACTTCGTAGCCTGCATTTTGCAATTCTACAGTTGTGTGTGAACCGATATAACCGGTTCCGCCCGCTACTAATATTTTCTGTTTCATAATAATAAGTTGCTTTATCTGTTGAACAAATATCTGATATTAAACAATACCTGAAAATCCCATAAATGCCATAGCCAGTAAACCGGCCGTAATCAGCGCAATCGGTGTGCCTTTCATTCCTTTCGGAATGTTCGTCATGGCCAGCTGTTCGCGAATACCTGCAAACAAAACCAGAGCCAGTGCAAAACCAATGGCTGTAGAGATGGCATAAACAATCGATTGCAATAAATTATAATCTTTCTGAATCACCATGATGGCAACACCGAGGATACAGCAGTTTGTTGTAATCAAAGGCAGGAATACACCTAATGCCTGATACAAAGAGGGCGAAACCTTCTTCAGGATAATTTCTACCATCTGTACCAGTGAGGCAATCACCAGAATGAAACTGATGGTTTGCATGAAACCGAGTCCGAAGGTATCCAGAATGTATTTCTGAATCAGGAAGGTTACAATGGTTGCAATGGTTAATACAAAGGTTACGGCAGCACCCATACCCAGTGCCGTATCTACTTTTTTAGAAACACCCAGGAACGGACAAATACCCAGGAACTGTGCCAGTACAACGTTATTAACGAATACGGCGGCGATAAAAATCAATATATATTCCATTTCTATCTCTCCTATTAAGCTTTACGTAATTTATTTACAATAGCTACCAGATAACCCAGTGCGATAAATGCGCCGGGCGCCAGTACAAATACAAGCGAGCCGAATTCTTCGGGCACGAGTGTAAGGTTGAACAGTTTGCCGGTTCCCAAAAATTCGCGTACAGCGCCGAGTAAAGTCAGTGCCAGTGTAAAACCAAGACCGATTCCGATCCCGTCGAGCAGCGAAGGAAATATTTTATTTTTGGCGGCAAAAGCCTCTGCGCGTCCCAAGACTATACAGTTCACCACGATCAGCGGAATGAAGAGTCCCAAACTGGCATATAATGCCGGCACATAAGCCTCCATACACATCTGTACCACGGTTACGAAAGTGGCGATTACCACAATAAAAGCGGGAATACGCACCATATCGGG
>CAMTPG010000400.1 GCA_947074335.1 uncultured Parabacteroides sp. | reverse complement strand
GCTGTTAATCCGTTGTAATCAGAGAGAATTCGGCGATGCCGGCCTGCGACTGATTATCAGTAATGCGTTTTGCCACAAAACGAATCCGATCGCCGGTAACAGGTGCAAAATGTACAGTTTGCTCAATCGGATTGTTCTTGATATTCGAGAATTCACCTTCGGCTACTTTTCGGTCGTTTACATATAATATATAGTTGGCAATGTGACCGCCTGCATCACGTCCCTGATTGGGTGTATAGCTGAAACCGCTGATCTTTTCTGATTGCTTCAGTTTGATCTCCAGCTCCTGCTTGCCTTTAGGCAGGTAATAGGTGGTATATCCGTTGCCGTCGAAAATAGATCCGGTTTTTTCATCCGAAGGATAAAGTACCGTGTAGGCGGATGCCGGAATATCGAAGGTGGCAGTGGCTACCGGACTGGTTTTATCGAATGCCGGATCGTAAGCGATGGCTTTGATTATGCCTTTGCGGGCAAAATCGATCGGGCCTGAATACACGGGCGATTCTTTTGTCGGCGTGCTGCCATCGGTGGTATAATGAATTTCGGAGAGTTTATCGCCGGGAATCATCATCACCTCGTCTTTGCCGTTTCTGCGGATGCGCGGTTCGCTTACCAGAGCGGGCGCCATATAGGCTTCTACATTATTAATACAAAGCGGACCTTTCGAATCGAGGAAATTGATACGGATCTGCTCGGCTTTCATCGCCGGAAAGCGCACAATGCGTTTGTATCCGATTGTTGTGGTTGAATCCACACTTTCTACCGGATACCATTTGCCATCCTGGCGCACTTCGATATCGAATTTCTTCACGCGCTGCCCCAACGGAATGTATTCCTGGATGAGGATGCGGTTGATATTTGTCGGTTTCTTGAGGGTGAAAGTCAGACTGCCTTCGGTTACACCGTCATCGGTAGCCCAATAGCTGTCGTAATCGCCGTCATTGCTTTTGCAGGCGCTGAAGGAGCGGCCGCGATTATTGGTAGCGGTCACATAGGCGCCGTCTAACAGATTATCTTTTAAGTCATTTTGTATTGTCTGATACCATTCAACGGCACGGAGCGAATCGGCCGGACTGATTTTTCCGTTCAGTGCAACGGGGAAATTCAGCAGGAAATTCGAATTGTGTCCTACACTGCGGTAATATAGATCGACCAGATGTGCCAGCGATTTTATCTGATGATCTTCGCGTTCATGATAAAACCAACCCGGACGAATAGAGACGTCGCATTCGCCACCAATCCATTTGTCACCGTCTTCCATGCCCCACTGACTTTGATTATAGTGGGTTTCCTTTTCGTAGGAGTAAGGCGACCATTGGGTATCGCCGGCCCAGCCGTCTTCGTTACCAATCCAGCGAATGTCGGGAACTGTTCCGCCAAAAATCATGGCGTTGGGATGAAGGGCTTTGATGGCATCGCGTGCCTTTTCGTATTGGTAATAGGTATCTGGATCGATCGAGCGACTTTCGTCAGCTCCGCCATACCAGCCAGTTCCGCCGTTTGCACCGTCAAACCAATATTCGAAAAGCGGACCGTAATTGGAGATCAGTTCATTCATCTGGCCGTGGAATTTATCCACATAGCCCGGCTCACCGTAATCGGCGCTGTTTCTGTCCCAGGGCGAAAGGTAAAGGCCGAATTTTAAGCCATTCTTGCGGCAGGCATCGGCTAATTCTTTAACCATATCGCCATTACCCTCTTTCCAGGGTGATGCTTTTACACTGTAATCGGTAGTTTCTGTAGGCCAGAGGCAAAAGCCGTCGTGATGTTTGGCTGTCAGGATTACGCCGTTCAAGCCGGCAGCTTTAATGGTTTCAACCCATTGCTCACAATCCAGATCTGTAGGATTAAATGTAGAGGCCGGAGTGTCTCCATAACCCCATTCCAAATCATTGAAGGTGTTTAATCCGAAATGCACAAAGGCATAGGTTTCCAATTTATGCCATTCCACCTGTTCGGGTGTGGGAATGGGCAAAACGGGTGCAGGTGCCGGAGCATCTTTACATGATGCCAAGAGTGTTAATCCTAATCCGGCTAAGAAAAAGGCATTCGTTTTTTTCATTTATTTGTGTTGTAAAATAGTGCGATTAGATTAGCCAAAGATAGGATATATTTTTTAATTCTCATAAAATGAAGAGCATTTATCTTATATCCAGGCGCTTCTGTATTTGCTCGCTGATTCTTCAATCAATGTATAATACAGACTGATAATTTATATTTATTCGGAATCATTGTTCGAATGTTTCTAAACAAACGAATGAGAATAAGCTATGAAGATTTTAGTATAGATAAAAAGAATGATAGTTTACATATAAAGTATGACATTAAACTAAAATTATGTCTGATTATTTGACAGATGAAATATTCCCTGTGAATAATACGTGGGATATAGAATAAGATAGTGTTTAATAAATAGAGTTATCATATTAAATATGAAGCTTATACATCTTTATTTTATTGCTACCGGATACCTGATATCGATATATGATATAATATAGAGTATTCTAAATCCTTTTTTGAAGAAAGTTCCAATCTCTTACAAGGCAATTCTAAAAACATCGCAATATAATCTAAATTTCCTCGCAGTGTATTTGAAATCCCCTTGCAAAGGAATTGAAATCCCTTCGTAAGGG
>CAMTPG010000399.1 GCA_947074335.1 uncultured Parabacteroides sp. | reverse complement strand
AAACAACAAAACCGTTAAAGCCAAAAGAATATTATGACAATACTTACTGAATTTCTGCCAAATCTGGCAAACTATAAACTGATTCTTGGATCGCAATCGCCGCGCCGTAAAGAGCTGCTGGCCGGACTTGATCTGGATTTTGAAGTACGTGTTTTGCCGGATATCGACGAATCATATCCCGAAACACTGCCGGCTGATGAAGTGCCGGCTTATATTTCCGAAAAGAAAGCGGCCGCTTATCTGGGAAGTCTGGCCGAAGATGAGTTGTTGATTACAGCCGATACCATTGTATGGACTTACGAAACCATCATCGGAAAACCCAAATCGCGCGAAGACGCAATTGCCATGCTCGAACTGCTGGCCGGCAAAGATCACGAAGTAATTACCGGCGTTTGTCTGACAACCCGCAAAAAGACTGTCACCTTCTCGGCCGGATCAACCGTTCACTTCGCTCCGCTCGAAAAAGCAGAAATCGAATATTATGTAGATAAATACAAACCTTTTGATAAAGCCGGCAGTTACGGCATCCAGGAATGGATCGGTTATGTGGGTGTAGAATCCATCAAAGGCAGTTTTTACAATGTAATGGGATTGCCGGTACGTAAGTTGTATGAGCAATTGCGAAAATTCTGATTGATTCTTGTTTTTGTGCTGCCTGCTTTAACAGAATCAATAAATCGGGATCATTTTCTTTCAGGATAAATCATCCTGAAAGAAACAATTTCGGGTTGCTCTTATTGCGGCAAATAATTACTCATCCCTTCCGAATACAGCAACTGATTCTCACCATTTTCGTCGGCATAAATAATAAAATAATCAATATCCGGAATCAAAGCGGCTGTTTCAATGGCCTGCTCTACGCCCATGGCCATAAAAGCAGTGGCATAAGCATCGGCCGTCATGCAATCGTCGGCAACAATCGTTGCACTTAAAATAGATTGTTCGGCCGGATAGCCTGTACGCGGATCAATGGTATGCGCATATTTGCGCCCGTCTTTTACATAATAATTGCGATAATTTCCCGAGGTGGCAATACCGCCTTTTTTACATAACTGCACAATTACCTCAATATCATTCACCATGCCGGTAGCATCATCTTCGGGTTTATTAATGCCTATTTTCCAGCAATCGCCACGCGCATTCACACCTTTCATAGCCACTTCGCCACCAATTTCAACCATGTAATTTTCCACACCTTCGCGTTCCAGTAAACGGGCAATCACATCGCAGGCAAAACCTTTGGCTATGGCCGAACAGTTCAGCATAAGTCGCGGATCATCTTTAATAACCTGATTGCCTTCGAGGCGGATTTTCTGATAGCCCACTACAGCTCGCAGACTGTCGATCATGGCCGGCGTAACGCTGTCCATCTTACTAAAACCAAAACCCCAGAGATTAATCAGCGGCGCACAGGTGATATCGAAAACGCCGTCTGTCATTTCCGAAACTTCCATCGCTGTAGTAAATACCTCATCAAACCAGGCATCGGTTTCTGTAGGTTCATTGTTATTTACCTTCGCAATAATCGAATTGGGATTAAACGGATTGAGCGAAAGATTAAACTCCTGCAGTTCGGCATCAATCAAAGAGGTAAGTAATCGCGGCGATTCATACTTAATATGATATAAGGTATGAAAAACAGATCCGCTCTCTTCGTAATAGGTTTTCTCTTTGGCGCATGAGCCGAAAAGCAGTAAACTGCAACTTATATATAATAATGTATAGCAAATACGCATTCGTTTCATATCCATTATTCAGTTATGTTAAAGTATTATATGTTCAATCAGTGTTTTTATACCGAGTGCTATCAGAATGATTCCGCCGATCAGTTCGAGATTGATCTTAATTTTATGGCCAAAATGACTGCCGAAATAAACACCGAAGCCTGAAAACAGGAAAGTAATCAGCGCTATGATAAATGCTTCGAAAACAATCTTATCATGCAAACAGGCCAATGAAACGCCAATAGCCAGCGCATCAATGCTGGTGGCCACGCCAAGTCCGCACAGCGTTCTGAACTTCAACGGATTGATACAGGCTTCATCTTCATCCTTTTTCTTCAGACTTTCGTAGATCATCTTGCCTCCGATATAGGTTAGCAACACAAAAGCAATCCAGTGATCGAAAGCCTCGATGTATTTATGAAATCCGATGCCGGCCAGAAAACCAAGCACGGTAAAGCCGCCCTGAAAAAGCGCCAGGATGCCGGCAATCTTCAAGACATTCGTCCACCGCAGCTTCTTGATTAATGCACCGGTAGTTAACGAAACAGCCAGACTATCCATCGACAATCCGACTGCAAGCAACACTATTTCTATAAATGACATAAGCTGTTTTAGAAAATTTCTATAAATGTAAGAGCTGCTTTAGAAGGATTCTTCTTTAACAAGCACTTCGAGCGATTTACGTTTTTTGGGTGTTGTATCAAAAAGCGCCGGATCAGCCGGATAACCTGTCGGCAAAATAACCACCGGCTCTACGCCTTCGGGCAGATTAAAACTGCTTTTACACAACTCCGTATCAAAATTACAAACCCAGCAGGTGCCTAAACCCAGTTCGGCAGCAGCCAGACAGATATGTTCGGCAGCAATCGCCGCATCGATATCCGCATGATCCTTTCCGTCGGCAGCCCGTTTCCA
>CAMTPG010000398.1 GCA_947074335.1 uncultured Parabacteroides sp. | reverse complement strand
ATATAATTGGCTTTTGCATCCAGTTTCCATTTTTGTGCTTCATCCAGGAATGTGGTGGCACGCATGGTAATACTTGTTTTTGCCAGTTTGGAATGAGGCGTAATGCCGGCATCATCCGAACGATTGATTGATGTAAAAATCTGTGTTCCTTTTACATCCTGCTGGAAACTTACACCTTCATTAAAAGAGGTTCCCGTATTAAAGAATGCATCAATATTATCGTATGTTCTGAGTGGAACAGATACGCCTTCCCAGTTTTCAACAGACTGACCATCCGCTTTCGGACCCCAGCTGTAAGAAGACTGATTATTATAAACACCAAAAGAACCCTGACCAAAACTATGCTGCATATGCGGTTTCAGGAATATGGTTTCGGCAGACATACCGAAATTCACATTAATACCCAATCCTTCGTTTTTACGTCCGGATTTGGTGGTAATCAAAATTACACCATTACCGGCGCGTGAACCGTAAAGTGCTGCTGCAGAGGCACCTTTCAATACAGTCATGGATTCTACATCTTCGGGATTGATATCACCCAATCCGCTACCCATATCCGCACCCGAGTTTCCCCAGACATCATCCACACCACCGGTGAAGTTATCCATCGGAGTTCCGTCGAGTACAATCAGCGGCTGATTGGTACCGGTTAATGAGCTGTTACCGCGAAGTACAATTTTAGATGAACCACCCACACCATTACTGGATTTTACAATCTGCAAACCAGACACTTTACCTGAAAGTGAATTGGCAATGTTTGATTCGCGTGATGATAGCAAATCGTCGCCTTTCAGCTCCTGCATGGCATAACCCAGCGCTTTTTTATCACGTTTCATACCTAAAGCGGTAACAACCACTTCGTCGAGTTTTTGTGAATCTTCTTCCAGATTAACTGTCAATGTAGGTTGTCCGTTATAGGCAATATCCTGCGTTTGATAGCCGATAAAAGAGATTTGAATTACATCGCCGATATTTACATTTTCTAATGTAAAATTACCGTCCATGTCGGTCATGGTACCATTAGTTGTTCCTTTTACTATTACGGATGCACCGGCTACCGGACCATATAAATCCTCAACCGTTCCCGTTACTTTAGAACCTTGATGTGTTATGTCAGAGATTAGATTTCCTGAATTTCTATCAGATTCTGCAAATACATTTACGGATAAACATAGAGCACAGATCAGCAAAATCAGGCTGACAGGTTTCATTCTTTTCAACATATCCATGTTTTTTATATTTAAATTATTGTATAGTTCAAGCTATTAGTTTTTTTGTCTATCATAAAAAACAACAACATTTTAAATAAATATGTTTCGATTTTAACAGAATAATTTTAACATCATGAAAACTGTCTAAACGATTTTTCAGAAAAGAGATGAATTTATGTTTATATTTAAACCGATAATGTTTAATTCCGGCCGCAAAAAACCCTTTTTATTAGATAAAGGAACTATTTCTATTATTTCTTAAATTTAATTGATTATAAAAAATAAAGCCTCAATTTCAATCATGAAACTGAGGCTTTAAAATGAATAAATTATATAATTTAAAATGTTTTTTCGTTAGCCAGATTCCACATATTTAAAAAAGAGGCTTTGGTAATATCAACCACCTTTTCCCAGTTTATTTTTTCGGTCTGATCGCCAGGCATATGATAATCGGGATGCGCATCGGTATGATACCATATAATCGGAATATTCAGCAAGGCAAACGAGGCATTATCGCTACCGCCGACGGGTTTATCCCACGGACGATAATTAGGTTTTAATTTCAGATTATAGGTTTCGATATCCGATTTTAACCATTGCTCGAAGACCGGATGACTTTCTGTATAAAAATAGACAACATGCATCGGATTGGCTTCATTATTATTGCGTCCGATCATATCAAAATTAAGATAGGCTTTTACCTGTTTCATTTCCGGAAATGATTGTACAAAATATTTAGATCCCAAAAGGCCCTTTTCTTCACCGTCCCAAAAAGCAAACACAACGGTTCTTTCGGGCTGAACGCCCGATTCCTTAAAAGCCTTTGCGATTTGTAATACAGCCGAAACGCCCGAAGCATTGTCATCGGCTCCATTATAAATCTGATCGCCTTCAAGCATCGGATCCATACCCAAATGATCATAATGAGCGCCTACTATCACATATTCGTTCGGATTTTTCCCCTCTATTTTACCCAGAATATTATTGAGATTCAGTTTTTGATGTACATCCTGTTTCAATATGGCTATCGAATCGGGATGAACCTGAAAGCGTCCTCTTTTCTGACGCTCTTTATTATAAGCCTCAAAAGGCTGAAAATAGGTATCAGACAAAGGTTCGATTCCCATGGTCATTAAATAGGATACAATGTATTTGGCTGCGATCTGATTGCCTCTGAAACCGGCTTCGCGTCCTTCGAGATCATCGCTGGCCAGAAAACCGATAAAGGCTTCAGCATTGGTTTTTGTAATGGCATTTAATCCTTTTTGCTGTGGTGTCTGTGCCGATAATACCGAACAGATCAGGAATGAAAATAATACTAAATAACTTTTTTTCATTTTTTTTTTTTGTTTACTTCTTTGTTTTGTTGTTAGTCTTGTATGTTTAAAGTGTGTGTTTTTGGGTGTTTCTTTCTTGTCTTCGTTTTGTT
>CAMTPG010000397.1 GCA_947074335.1 uncultured Parabacteroides sp. | reverse complement strand
AAGAGATGCTGGGCGAAGATTTTTACCGCTGGCTCTATACCGCTTTTACCCGCGCAACGCAACGATTGTATCTGGTAAATCTGCCGGATGAGTTTGTGGCAGATTAAGCTGCATAACATCTATTGATTGTAGTCTTTAAATACGCCGGTTATACAGATTTTCCACATACCACACGGCGCATCCTGTAACTCACTGATGCACTGCCACCTGCTAACCACGGGATGCCGATGCACTGCCTGCCGGATGCGGGTACACTAAAAACTTGTTGTACAACAAAGGCACGACTCATTGTACAACAAGTTTTAGTTTCATTGTACAACAAAAGGCCGACTTGTTGTACAATGAGTTTTTACCGGATTAGCATCCGGCCGGCAGTGCTCCGGCATCCGGAAATTAAGGCATCGTCATGTAATGAACCGGCAATAGTTTCTTTGTTTTACCCGTATTACCGGAATACAAAAAAGTCTGCTTCTCCTGCCACAACATGCCAAAAATAGTCTTTTCTATACAACAGCCGGAAGCCACAGATCTTATCTTTATACATTATATTATACAGGGAATCTTTCCCGAAAATGAATATTTCTTAAACGAATCGTCCGAATAATGTAATATTTGGTTATTTTTGCGACAAGCTAAACCATATCATATGGCGAACAAAGAGAAAATAGATAATTTGCTTCATCAAATACAAACACTTCATACGCTTGTATCGGGCGTGTATGAAGCTGAAATTTATCCCGCTTCCTTTTTCGACCGTGCCATCGGCATTACACATACTTTGCTGAAAGAGCTGCACGGACTCGAAGCTGAACAGCTGGAAGAGCTGCGCCGGCAAATGGAGGCGCATCAGGCTTTGATCCAAACGATTTCTGCGCCGGCGGCTTCTGCTGCAACAGCAGAAGCAACAGAGGTAAAAGCTGCAGAAACGAAAGCAGAGGCTGTGCAATCGGAAACTGTTTTTGGCAATTCGCCACAATCCGACACGATACAAAAAGCGGATTTGCCACAAAATACTGCTGTGCAACCGCAACAGGCTGCACCGGCTCAGGCTGAAACAGCGCCGACTGCATCAACGCCTGAAAAAACGCAGCCGGAAGAAAGCCGCCCGATGACGGCAACTCCCGATGCAGCACCTCAGCAACCGGCACCGCAACCCGCTCAGGCTGAAAATCCGATATCCGAAGCTGCAACCGCCAAAAATACGGCACCCGATGCAACGGCCTTCGAACCGGAAACCGAACCGCTTTCGGCCATGGAATTCGACGAACCCGATCTGCTCATTCCCGATCCGATGCTTTTGGCCCGCGAAATTCCGGAGATGAAAACAGCCGGCACCGAATCGGCAGCTGCTGAAAAAGGCAAACCTACGATTGGTTCCGAGCACAGCGGAAAAATCCTGAGCGATGTGCTGGAAAAGAAAAACCTGTCTGATTTCAGGAAGGCATTCAGCCTGAACGACCGTTTTCGGTTCCGCCGCGAACTCTTTCAGGGCGATGAAGCAAAAATGAATCAGGTAATCGATGAACTGAATCAGATCCATTCGTATCCCGATTCGGTAGCGTATTTACAAACACATGTAACATGGAATCCGGAAGATCCGGCAGCGATCGATTTTATGAAGCTGCTCGAAAAACGGTTCATGTAATCAGCAACAAACAAATATGGCAAAATTAACAGTAGTACCCACGCCGGTTGGCAATCTGGAAGATATGACTTTCCG
Source organism: uncultured Parabacteroides sp. (assembly GCA_947074335.1). GTDB lineage: Bacteria > Bacteroidota > Bacteroidia > Bacteroidales > Tannerellaceae > Parabacteroides. The sequence continues at coordinate 921 of CAMTPG010000397.1, read as the reverse complement.
GGCGATTCGTGTTCTGAAAGAGGCCGATCTGATTCTGGCCGAAGATACACGAACCACCGGCTTTCTGCTGAAACATTTCGAAATACAGAACAGGATGCAGTCGCATCATAAATTTAACGAACACAAAACCGTCGAACAACTGGCGACCCGCATCAAAGCCGGCGAAAACATCGCTTTGGTCTCGGATGCCGGCACTCCGGCTATTTCGGATCCGGGCTTTATGCTGGTGCGCGAATGCGTGCGACAAGGCATAGAGGTAGAATGTCTGCCCGGTGCCACGGCTTTTGTACCGGCACTGGTAGCATCCGGTCTGCCGAACGAAAAGTTTTGTTTCGAAGGATTTCTTCCGCAAAAAAAGGGACGGCAGACGCGCCTCAAAGAGCTGGCCTCAGAGCCGCGTACCCTTATTTTTTATGAATCGCCTTTCCGGCTGGTGAAAACACTGACGCAGATTGCCGAATTTTTCGGTGCAGATCGTCAGGTATCAGTTTCGCGCGAGATTTCAAAATTGCACGAAGAGACGGTACGCGGCACACTCGAAGAGGTGATTGCCCATTTTACCGCCCGCGAGCCCAAGGGAGAAATCGTTATTGTACTGTCAGGGTTTAAAGAGAAAAGAATAGAGAAAGACAAACTTGATGTTTAATTAAACAAGAAAAAGAGTATGAAAAAAGTAGTTTTAGGAGCTTGTATCTGCACAGCTGGATTGTTGGTTTCTTGTGGACAGAATTCAGCTGAATACAAAAAGATGAAAGCTGAAAATGATTCATTACGTATTGAAAATACAAAAACGAATAGCGAAATGGAAGAGATGTTGTCGATCCTCAACGATGTGGAAGCCGACATCCAGTCTATCCGCGATGCCGAAAACATCGTGACCATCAAACAGCAAAACGGCGAAATGACACAGAGCACACGCCA
>CAMTPG010000396.1 GCA_947074335.1 uncultured Parabacteroides sp. | reverse complement strand
GCTCTTTTTCCGGCGCATCGGCGTAAGCTGTTAGCACTATTTAAGGTGCTTCGGTGCCGGAATATGTGACAAAAAGTTATATTTGCATATTCTAAACAGGTCAAAACAGTATTTATATATGTTTAAACAACAGTTACAGCAAAAGTTGCAACAAAAACTTTCGCCACAACAGATTCAGTTTATCAAGCTGCTTGAGTTGCCCGCCATCGAACTGGAGGAGCGGGTGAAGCATGAGCTGGAAGAGAATCCTGCACTGGAAGAGGGGAAAGAGATGAGCGATGACTTAGACCGGCTGGACGATGAGCGCGACGATTCGGATGTAACTGATATGAATGGAAACAATGAGAACGAACTCGATATCTCATTAGGCGATTACCGGAACGAAGATGAAATTCCGGATTATAAACTCCGCGAAATCAGTGAACGAACCGAGCAAAAAGGCGATGTGCCCTTTTCGGATACCGAATCATTAAATGAGTTTCTGCTCGACCAGCTCGGACTGCAGGAACTTTCCCCCCAACAGGAGTTGATAGCCCGATACATCATCGGCAATATTGACGACGACGGTTATCTGCGACGTGATCTCTCGGCCATTGCCGATGATCTGATGTTTCAGGAGGGCGAAAATGTAACGGCTGCCGATGTGGCCGCAGTATTGTCGATTATCCAGGAGTTTGATCCCGCCGGCGTAGGCGCCCGCAATTTGCAGGAATGTCTGCTGTTGCAGTTACGCCGTCGCAAGCCTTCGGAGCTGATCAGCCGTACCGAACAGCTGCTGGAAAATTATTTCGATGAACTCTCACGCAAACATTTTGATAAAATAAAACGGGGACTGAATATCGACGATGAGCAGTTAAAACAATTAATTCGCGAAATAAACACCCTCGATCCTAAACCTTGTGTGAGTTGGGGCGGTTCTATGGAAACAGCATTGAGTCAGGTGTATCCCGATTTTCTGGTAGAAACGGTAAACGGCGAATTAATACTGAGCATGAACAACCGTGAGATACCGGATCTGAAGATCAGCCGCGAATTTGCTGATATGATTCAGGATTATGCAGGCAATAAAGCCAACCAGACGGCCCAGAATCGTGAAGCCGTGCAGTTTGTGAAGCAGAAGCTCGATTCGGCGCAGTGGTTTATCGATGCCATACGGCAACGGCAGCAAACCCTGCAGCGAACGATGGAAGCGATTATCCAGCTGCAACGCGAGTTTTTTCTGACCGGCGATGAGGCTTCGTTGCGTCCCATGATTCTGAAAGATGTTGCCGAGCGTGCCGGATACGATATATCCACCATCTCGCGTGTGAGCAACAGCAAATATGTACAGACTAATTTCGGCATTTATCCGCTGAAATATTTCTTTTCCGAATCCATGCAAACTGATACGGGCGAAGAAATCTCGACACGGGAAGTGAAATCGATAATGAAGTCGTATATCGATTCCGAAGATAAGCGAAAACCGCTTACCGACGAGAAGCTGGTGGGCATCCTGAAAGAGAAAGGATACATCATTGCCCGGCGTACAGTTGCTAAATATCGTGAACAATTGGATATTCCGGTTGCACGACTCAGAAAAGAAATATAAATTTGACGCATTATGAGAGTACTGGCTAATTTTATCTCCGGTCTGTTTCATCCGCTGCTGATGATTACCTATGGAGTAATACTTGCACTTACGTTTACGTATCTGCGTGTTTATCCCACATCGGTGAAACTGTTACTGGTAGGTGGTGCCTTTTTATCGACAGCCCTGATTCCCGGCGGCTTTATTTACCTGATGGTAAAACACGGCTCGGCAGTGGATCTGGAATTATCAGACCGGCGCGAACGCGTGGTTCCCTATCTGATTTTTATTGCTTCGATAGGTATATGTACTTTCTATATGTATAAGATGATGCTGCCCGTCTGGTTTCTGGCTATGCTGGTAGGTTCGGGTATATCGCTTATTTTTGCCATGTTTATTAACTTTGTCTGGAAAATCAGTGCACATGCTCTGGGCGTGGGCGGTTTGCTGGGCGGAATTATGGGTGTGGCTCATATTCATTTGATTAATCCTTACTGGGGGTTTGTTGGTGTGCTGTTGATGGGAGGATTAGTCGGTATGTCGCGTATTTATTTACGCCGTCATACGCCAATGCAGGTATATGCCGGTTTTTTACTCGGATTTTTATGTACCTTCGGCTCATCCTTTATGGGATATTACTATTTATTTATCTAATAATAACACTGTGAATTATGAATTTTCCTGCTGATTTAAAGTACACTAAGGACCATGAATGGATTCGTGTGGAAGGAGATGTAGCCTATGTGGGCATTACCGATTATGCACAAAGCGAATTAGGCGAAATTGTGTATGTAGATATTATTTCTGAAGGCGATACGCTCGATCAGGAAGAGATCTTCGGAACAATCGAAGCCGTTAAAACTGTTTCTGATTTATTTATGCCCGTGGGCGGTGAAGTGCTTGAGGCGAACAGCGAACTGGATGATCATCCCGAACTGGTAAACGAAGATGTTTACGGCAAAGGCTGGCTGATCAAAATCTCGATCGCCGATCCTACTCAGGTCGATTCATTGCTTTCGGCCGAAGAATATGAAAAATTAATTGCTAAATGAAACCTGTAGTAAGTATAATTATGGGCA
>CAMTPG010000395.1 GCA_947074335.1 uncultured Parabacteroides sp. | reverse complement strand
CGAGATTTCTGAATGTGACTGGAGTTCAGACGTGTGCTCTTCCGATCTTAAGAACTTCTAATTGATAATCCATTTGTTTATATAAACAAACCATCTCCATCGGATTTATACGAATTGAATCGCCCGCAGAGGATATCAAATTACAATCGCCATCAATTACAAATAGTATACGATTTTTATCAGGGAATTTGATCGGAACAATTTCGCCGGAATTATAACTATCATAAACAAAACCATTCGAATCTTTAATCCGGTTATTTAAACAGGAAAGATGTTCGTTTGGATACGTTAAATCATTTAATAAAATTGTTTTTTTCATTCACTTAGTATTTATGGGAATAAATGTAACTTATTTCTTTTACATCTTAAGTCATTTGAGGTAATTTCAACACAAAGCGAATCAACGACACAAAAACTTTACCATATTTATCAAGCTTAATTTGTCCGACACCATGAATTTCGCTGAACTGATCGAGCGTAACAGGTTTGCGTGCCACCATATCGGCCAGCGCATCATCCGAAAAGACGATATAAGCCGGCAGAGATTCGCGCTCGGCAATCTGTTTGCGCAACTGTCGCAGCGAATCGAGCAGCGAATCATCCACATGGCCATGTTGTCGCGGACGAATAGGCTGATATTTCGTTGTGCGCCCGGAAGGTTTGGGAACCAGATTATCTGCCTCTTCTTTGTAAAAGGCCAGTTGAGCCTTTTGTTCGCCAAAAAGTACACGTTTGCCCAATTCAGTGGCTTTCAGTTTATTCTCATTTACATAATCAATTTCCATATAACCCAGTTGCAACATCTGATAGAGATATTCTTTCCAGGCTTTGTACGAAAGATCGCGACCGGCACCAAATGTTTTCAATCGGTCTAATCCTTTATTTCTCAATTCTTCGCGCAAGGAGCCGCGCAGCAGATCAATTAAAACAGGCATCCCGATGGTTTCGTTGGTACGAATCATGCCGCTCAGGGCTTTCTGTACCAGCTGACTGCCGTCGAAACGATGTGGAGGATTTTTACACACATCGCAATTGCCGCAATCCTGATCTGTTTCTTCACCAAAATAGCTGAGCAGGATGCGGCGCCGGCAGATATCGGCTTCGCAATAGCGGCGCATGGTTTCCAGTTTTTGCAGATTTGTTTCCTGCTGACCGCTCTCTTCGGCAAAACGGCGCAATAAAATCAAATCGCCCACCGAATAAAAAAGCAGCGTATCACTTTTTAAACCGTCGCGACCGGCACGACCAATTTCCTGATAATAATTTTCGATGCTTCCCGGCATATTATAATGAATTACCCAGCGCACATTGCTTTTGTCGATGCCCATACCAAAAGCCACGGTGGCACAAACCACCTGCACATCATCTTTGATAAAACTTTCCTGTGCACGGTTCCGGAGTTCGGGCGTTAATCCGGCATGATAAGCCAGTGCGCGAATGCCCATATCCTGCAATTCGCCGGCAAGCATTTCGGTATTGTTGCGCGAAAGACAATAAATAATTCCGCTCTGGTCGCGATGCCGACGGATAAAAGCAGAAATGGTATTGAGCTTTTCACGCTTATTGAGTCCGCGGCGCACGGTAAGCGACAAATTACTACGATCGAAGGAGGAGATAAATACTTTTGGATCCTGCAGATTTAGCTGCGACACAATATCTTGTCGTGTTATTTTATCGGCGGTCGCGGTAAGTGCCACCATGGGCACATCGGGATATTCGGATTTTAGTACGGCCAGTTGCGTATATTCGGGTCTGAAATCGTGCCCCCAATGCGAAATACAATGCGCCTCATCAATCGCAATCAGCGAAATATCCAGTCGCGGAAGCAACCAGTGCAACTCATTCATCAGCCCTTCGGGCGAGATATAAAGCAACTTTATTTTGCCCTGCATACTATGTTGTCGCACGCGGGTTCGCTCCTCTTCGGGCATCATACTGTTCAGCATGGCTGCCGGTATTCCGTTGGCAATCAATCCTTCTACCTGATCTTTCATCAAAGCTATGAGCGGCGATACAACGATCGCCGTACCGGGCAGATAGATAGCCGGCAACTGAAAACAGATGGATTTACCGCCACCTGTAGGCATCAGCACCAAAGCATCTTTCCGCTGAAGAATTTGCCGGATAATATCGGCCTGAAGCGGACGAAAAGCGGTATATCCGAAAAAGCGTTTAAGTAGTTGTTCTAATTGTTTCATTGCACCGGGTTAGGTAAAGAACAACAAAGATACATATAGATTATGAATCGGGCAGTATGCGGAGGCAGATGAATGAAAAATCGTGAATTTATTTTCACCCTTTCTGCTGATATTTGGATAACCAACCACTAACAGCCCGATGCCGATGTACTGAAAACTCATTGTACAACATGTAGCCTATTTATTGTACAACATGTATGGCGTTCATTGTACAACATACGGGCAACTTGTTGTACAATGAGTTTTCAGTGCACTGCCATACAGGAAAGAGTGCATCGGCATCCGGATAACAGGGCATCGGTATCCGAAAAAACACATCTGCCTCACTGAAATAAATCCGGCCAATCAGTTAAAACAGCTGTTTCTTATCTTTTCGAAGCACTTTTCAATATTTATTATCTAAAGAGAAGAAAAAAATTGCATAAAATAGTTTTCATTAAAAAATAATTATATATTT
>CAMTPG010000394.1 GCA_947074335.1 uncultured Parabacteroides sp. | reverse complement strand
GAGATCTACACTGTAGCCTACACTCTTTCCCTACACGACGCTCTTCCGATCTAAGAAAGAATTGATCAGGAAAAGAGATGAAATCAAGCATCAGCTTACAAAACGTCTTCAAATCAAACAGTATCAAAAAGAAATTGCTGATCTGGAAGCAAAAGGACGTGATCTGGCTCAAAAAATTGCCGATGTTGAGCGTGAAGAATATGTAATTACATCGTTCACTAAAGCTAAAATTGAAGAATGCGAACGACGGATTAATAATCTTTTCTCATTCGTGAAATTTAAACTCTTCGATTATACGATTGAAGGTAACGAAACAGAAACGTGTGTTCCGCTTGCCGGTGGTGTTCCTTTCCAGACAGCTAATACAGCCAGTAAGATCAATGCCGGTCTGGATATCATTAATGCATTAACCCGTTTTTACGGTGTAGAAGCTCCTATTTTCATTGATAACCGCGAATCTATCAATGCATTAATTCCGACTAATAGTCAAATCATCAATCTTGTCGTATCCAACGATAAGGAATTAATAATCAAATAATATCATAACAATGAGTGAAGATGTAAAAAAAAGCGATTTTTTTGAAAAAGTCGAAGAAATTGCAAAAGTGTTAACCGACATAGTTGTAAGAGATTCAAATAAATCAATCCTTATGATTATAACTGAATCAAATGAAAAAGAAACAGGTGTAAGTACTCTTGTCTGTGGATCAGGATTTGGGATAGTAAAAGGCATTTCTGACCTTGTTTTATGTGAAGAAACTAAAGAACTTTACGAAGAAGGAATGAAAATGGCGATTAGAAGACGTCTTGGATCAAAAATAGAAGATCTTATGAACTACGTGAACGAAATTAATAATACACAGGAAGAAAATGAATGATTTACAGTTAAATGGTACTGCCAACACAGGCTTGGCAGCCACACAAGGTTCAACACCTATGGTTTTCAACTTCTTTGATCCGACACAATTTGAAACTATGCAGCGTGTCTGCAAAATGTTTGCAAATTCCGAACTGGTTCCTGATATGTACAAAGCGAAATACAATCAGATACCTAATGGAGCAAATGAAACGCAAATTGCGGCTATACAAGCTCAAAATAAAGCATCTGAAAACAAGGCTGTTGCCAATTGCATGATTGCAATCAGTATCTCAATTAGAATCGGCGCTGATCCGCTTATGATAATGCAAAATATGGTACCCATCTATGGAAAGCCATCCTGGTCATCTAAATTTCTGATTGCAACGGTAAACACCTGTGGCCGGTTTAATCCGCTACAGTTCAAATTCACTGAAAAAGGCATGTTGGGCATGGTGGATTATACTGATTATGTCTGGGATCCGCAATCAAGAAGTAAACAGGCTGTGACAAAACAGTTTGATGGTAAAAAAATTATGGATCTGGAGTGTGTTGCTTATACATCACCAAAAGGATCTGATGAAGTATTGCTTTCATCTCCTGTGTCTATTCGTTTAGCCATTCAAGAAGGTTGGTTTACCAAAGCCGGATCTAAATGGCAAACAATGCCTAAGCAAATGCTAATGTACCGTGCAGCTTCATGGTGGACCAGCATTTATGCGCCGGAATTATCCATGGGTATGAAAACGGTTGAAGAATCACAGGATATCGAGGATGTTGATTTTCAGGTAGTAGATGTTGCGGATCGTGTGGCTGAAGAAAAAGCAAAAAAAGCCAATAAAATCCCTATGGAAATGAATATGGCCGATCCTGATCAGAAAGAAGAGACACCTGAAAAGGTTGAAGCTCCAAAAACCACCGTTGAACCGGTTCAACAGCATGTACAACAACAAATGCCCGGATTTTAATGGAATTAAGGATTTTAGGTTCAAGCAGTGCCGGTAATTGCTATATACTTGATAGCGATAAAGAGGCTTTAATCATCGAATGCGGTATGTCGTTTAACGAAGTAAAGAAAGCTCTAAACTTCAACATCTCTAAAATTAAAGGCGTACTTATATCGCATGAGCATGGTGATCATGCCAGATATATTAAAGATTATATCCGTTCGCACATTCATGTGTATGTGTCGGCCGGCACTGCTAAGAGCTTAAATCTTAATCAGGAATCCAATATACATATTATTGACCGATGCCATCAGCATAAAGCCGGTAATTTCCGTTTTATGGCCTTCGATGTGCAACATGATGCAGCAGAACCTTTTGGATATCTTATCTATCATGAAGAGATGGGAACCACCTTATTTGCGACAGATACCTATTACCTGAAATATAAATTCAACTATCTGAGCAATATCATGATCGAATGTAATTACAGACAGGATATTCTGGATCAAAATCTGTCACTGACAAAAAGCATGCGTGACAGAACACTGGAAAGTCATATGTCGTATGAAACATGCCTGGATACACTTTTGGCGAATGATTTATCAAAAGTCAATAATATCGTACTCATTCATTTATCGGCTGCCAATTCATCAGCCGGTGAATTTAAGGAAGGCATAAAAAAAGCGACATTCAAAAATGTACATATCGCCGATAAAGGCATGACAATTAAATTCAATAAAACACCATTTTAAAATCAAATTCTATGGATAAATCAATTGGTAAAGAATTTGCGGAAATCCGCGACCGTGAAAGTTTCCTGAAAGACAACTGCGATGCTGTTGAAGAAAAGGGATACATGAAGCCTTT
>CAMTPG010000393.1 GCA_947074335.1 uncultured Parabacteroides sp. | reverse complement strand
TAGTCAGCGGTCTGCAAAACCGTTTACGGCGGTTCGAATCCGCCAGGAACCTCGAAAAAAACAAAAGAAGGCTGTGATCGTGAGATTACAGCCTTTTTACATTATGATACTTCTCTTTATTTCATCAAAGGCATCTCATCCAGCATTGATTTCAGTTTAATGGCAATACGCGGCATCGGCTCGGCTATTGTTAAACCAACCACCTCATATTGTGCATGGATATCCTGAATCACCTGCACCACTTCGGCAATTTTCATGCCATGCGGCTCCACGCCCACACCGGCAATCATCTCCTGCGGATCAATCACATCCAGATCAAAATGAATTAACACTTTAGAGGCGCCGGTTGCTTTCAGCCAGTTTAGCACTGCGTTGCTGTCAGTGCGGATTTGTTCTGGCGAAAGTCCCTGAATTTCCAACTGCTTCTGGCGTTCCTGCATGCCTTCATCCCAGGCTCGCAATCCGACCAGCAGGCATTGCCGGGGCATAGTTTTTGCCGGCAATAAATTCATCAGTGCTTCATTGCCCATACCCAGACAAGCCGTGAGTGCCATGGCATGATAACCGGTATACGAATCGCCCGGCAGATTAATATCGGGATGCGCATCGATCCAGACGATGGCTATATCATCGGGATATTTCTGAAGCAAATAGGTAAAGGGCGCCACACTAACCGAGCATTCGCCGCCTAAAGTTACAATGCGCGCGGGATCAGCTTCGGCTAAAATATCCAGCGCCGAACGGGTTTGCCCGAGAATAGCCCGATAGCCGCTAATTCCATGTTCGGTCTGATGGCTTTCGATATCCAGACTAACCGGCACTTCTACCGTTTGTTGATGTGTTTCGGGAGCCAGCATTTTCAGCAATTGTGCACCCAGAAAATAGCCGGTCGATGCCGCTGCCGGTGCAATATCCGGCATCCAGCCTGATATTACGCCACCCTGCCATTGGGGATAAATCAATCGCAGCGTTTGATTTGATGTTGTGATCATTTCTTCATTATTTTTAGTTTGAATCTGATTTTCCATCCGAACCGGATTATTCGTTCTGAACTGTTTTTTCATTTTAAACGGAATAGTTGAATTTGCCTGTATCGGTAAAAGTAGGAAATATATCAATCCGGTGAGAAATAAACTTTTTGTTTTCATTTTTTTCGAACAAAATTAGAATGTACCCGATATAAGTGCAAGTACCAATAAATTATTCAGGTATTGATAAATTTACCCGTATGCTGAACCCTAATGAAATATGATTTATCGTTGCCGGAAAATAAATGCGTATGTATAAAAAGAAGATTCCTTTTGACATTGAGTGCGGCATCAAAATCACCATGGAGGTGATGGGCGGAAAGTGGAAAAGCTGTATTATTCAGGAATTGAATAACGGCCCGAAACGGCCGAGCGAATTGCATCGTTTCTTCGAAGAGGCCAGTCCGCGGGTAATCGATCAGCAATTGAAAGAACTGGAGCTACATGGCATTATCAGCAAGAAGATTTATCCCAAACTGCCTCCGCGTTCCGAATATTCGATTACGGAAACCGGAAAAACACTGTTGCCAATTATTGAACAGCTGGAAGCCTGGGGCGATTTTTTCCGTCCCCGAATGATTGAGCTGTTAAAACAACAGGAACCCGATCATTCCGTTTGAAGTTTACTCATATGCTGTTATTTAATCATGCTCCAGAACATAGTTAAATATACATCGGAAAACGAATTAACCCGTATCTTTGCTTCGTGAGATTATAGTATCTCTAATCAAAGTTACTAATTAAACACATTCTGCTGTGAAGCATGAATGAAATTATTATTATTAAGAGTTAAATAAAATACAAGGCGCAATAAGCAGGGATGTTCATTGCGCTTTTTTAGTTTATAATAGCGCATTATGCATTGCATTTCAAATCCCGATAAACGGCATTAATAACCGCCTGATTTTATTCGACGGAAAAAATGCACTGCCATGCGTTTTTCATTCAACTGCAGTGTAATCGGAAATCCACTGCCATTAAATTACATTTGCACTGCAGTGTACCGGAAACCCGCCTTATCCCGCGAGTTTGTTTTGTCGGGTTATAGGGTTTCGTAATACAGATTTATAAACGCTTTTTCAGATCTGTTTTCTTTTATGGAAATGCGCTTTCTTTTTCTTTTCTTTTTTTGGCTTTTTTGTCGATTTTTTTCATTTCTGATCTTGTTATATTAATATCAAACGCACATATAACGAAATGAATTCATCAGGTATGCAAAAAGAAAAAACAATTCATGTGGCAGTTACACGTCCACAGGTAAGTATGATGACCGATGTAACCTATTCGCAGGTAGAAATCAAAGGTTTTCCGAACAAAGATTTGAAAATGGATATTTTACGTCCGCTTTCCGATCATGCACTTCCGGCGGTTATTTACATTCCCGGCGGCGCTTTTTTACAATCGAACCGCACCAACAATCTGCAAAACCGGTTGCGGATTGCCGAAGCCGGATTTATTGTAGCTTCCATTGAGTATCGCACCTCTCCGCTTTCTGCTTTTCCGGCACCGATACAGGATGTAAAATCGGCCATTCGCTATTTGAAAGCAAAATCGGAGCATTTCGGCATTCAACCGGATAAAATTGCCGTCTGGGGCGAATCGGCCGGCGGCTATCTGGCCACTTTTGCAGGAGCTACAAACGGCATCAG
>CAMTPG010000392.1 GCA_947074335.1 uncultured Parabacteroides sp. | reverse complement strand
CCGGTAAAGGGGAAAAAGGTAATCTGTATTATTTCGGGTGGTAATATTGATGTGAATATTCTTTCGCGTGTAATCGGTCGCGGTCTGCAGAAATCGGGACGTGCCTGTAGCATGACAATCGAACTGGTGGATAAACCGGGACAGTTGCAGCATGTTTCCGAGATTATTGCCACAACCGGAGCCAATGTGGTTTCGGTGCATCATGAACGTGTAAGTCATACGGCCGACATTAACGGCTGTTATCTGCGTCTGGAGATGGAGACCCGCAATCAGCAACAAATCAATGAGATCAGACAACTGTTAACAGTAGCGGGATACAAAATCGTAGAGGGTTAATTCTACTTTTTCATATCCCGCATAAGGAAATCACACTTATTTAAATAACCTAATCACACACTTCTCATTCGGTCTTCAAAGGCGGTCAGTGCTGCTTTGGCACCTTCGCCCATGGCTATAATTATCTGTTTATAAGGAACGGTTGATACATCGCCTGCTGCATAAATACCCGGCACGCTGGTGCGGCAATGTGCATCGGTAACGATCTCTCCGATTCGGTTGGTTTCGGTAATATCGGCAAATACGCCGCTGTTGGCCGAGAGTCCGATCTGAACAAATATTCCATCCAGTGGTACTGTCCGTTCGGTTTCATCGCTTCGGTCTTTCACCCGGATGCCGGTTACTTTATTGCCGTCGCCAATCACCTCCTGTGTGGCAGCGCCGGTAAAGATTTCCACATTGGGCAGACTTCTCAGTTTCTTTTGCAATACCTGATCGGCTCGCAGTTCGTCGGCAAATTCAAAAAGCGTTACTTTGGTACAGATGCCGGCCAGATCGATAGCGGCTTCCACGCCGGAGTTTCCGCCGCCGATTACGGCAACCGGTTTACCTTTGTAGAACGGACCGTCGCAGTGCGGACAAAAAGCCACACCTTTACCGATATACTGTGCTTCGCCTTCCACATTGAGTCTGCGCCATTTGGCACCGGTGGCTACAATAACCGAGGGAGCTTTAAAGCGCTCGCCGGTTGTTGTATATATAATTTTATGGGTATCGGTCAGCTCCACTTTATCCACAAAGCGATGTTCGAAACAATCAATCGGATATTCATTGATGTGTCGCATCAAATCGTTTGCCAACTGAATGCCGGTGGTTTGCGGAACCGAAATCAGATTTTCAATACCTACAGTTTCTTTTACCTGGCCGCCGATTCGTTCGGCAAGCAGTGCAACTTTAATGCCTTTGCGGGCAGAATAGATGGCCGCAGCAGCACCGGCTGGTCCGCCGCCTACTACAATTACATCGTATTCTTTTACGGTAGTATCCGCTTCGGTAGGTTTGCTTCCGTAGTGAGCTTCCAGTTTACTGAGCAGCTCGCCGAAATCACCGCGACCCGAATGGATCAGCTTGCCGTCGGCATAAACTGCGGGAACGCCCTGTATATGTAAAGCTTCTACTTCAGCCTGATTGATGGCTCCGTCTACCGCCTCATGACTGAAGTCGGGATGAAGCGTAGCCATTGCATTCAGTGCCTGAACCACATCGGGGCAGTTAGTGCAGGTAAGCGACATATAAGTGGATAGATGTATCGGCCCGTTCAAAGCTTCAACACGCTTACGAACCACATCATCCGGCAGATTCTTACCTTTTCCGTCGCTGTTGAGAACAGCCAGCAGCAAAGAGGTGAATTCATGTCCGTTCGGCACGGCACGAAAACTGATGCCGGTAGGTTCATTGTTTTTCAACAGCGCAAATCGAAGCCCTTCTCCTTCGGATACCCGGCAGCTCAGTTTTTCAGAGCAGGAAGCCACATCATCGAGCAGCTCGAGCAGTTCGGCCCGACTTTCATGTCCGTCGGCCACCTGAATATCGAAAATATAATCGGAAACCAGTCCGGCAAAGATACCGGTTAACTGGTCTTTCATTGATACATCCAACATGATGTCTGCTCCTTTATTTAGATTTTACCTACTAAATCGATGCTTGGTTTCAGCGTTGTTGCTCCTTTTTTCCATTTGGCCGGACAAACTTCGCCCGGATGAGCTGCAATGAACTGTGCCGCTTCTACTTTGCGCATCAGCTCGTCGGCGTTACGACCAATTCCGTTATCCTGTACTTCGGCCAGAATGATTTTGCCTTCCGGGTTGACCAGGAATGTTCCGCGATAAGCCAGACCTTCCTCTTCGATCATCACACCAAATGCACGGCTTAAAGCGCCTGTTGGATCTGCCAGCATCGGATATTTGATTTTACGAATTGATTCGGAAGCATCATGCCATGCTTTATGTACAAAATGAGTATCAGTACTTACTGAATAAACCTCGACACCCATAGACTGGAATTGCTCATATTTATCGGCCATATCCACCAACTCGGTAGGACAAACAAAAGTAAAATCGGCCGGATAGAAAAAGAATACGGTCCATTTTCCTTTGATATCTTCGCTTGTTACTGTGCGGAATTCACCATTGTGATATGCTTGCACTTTGAACTCGGGAGCCTGAGAATTGATAATAGTTTCCATACTTTCTTTTTATTTAAGATCGGAAGAGCGTCGTGTAGGGAAAGAGTGTAGGCTAGAGTGTAGTTCTCGGGCGTCTCCGTATTATTAACAAAGGATCTGGTCTTTGTTATATTGGTGATAATGCTATCTATGTTGCCTCCTATACTATCCGTGATT
>CAMTPG010000391.1 GCA_947074335.1 uncultured Parabacteroides sp. | reverse complement strand
TTCGAGCAGACGCAGATTTTCAGCTTTAGCAATGCGTTGCACCGGAACGCCCGACATCATGGCTACTACTTCGGCTACTTTTTCTTCATCCACAGTTTCACGATGTTCCTGTAATTCCTGTTCCCACTTGGCTTTTGCCGATTCGAGCTGCAACAGATATTGGCGCTCTTTGTCGCGGAAACTGGCTGCCAGCTCGAAGTTCTGTGATTTAACAGCTGCCAGCTTTTCGGCTTTTGTTGCTTCAATTTTGGCTTCCAGCTCTTCGATATGTTTCGGAACAGTGATATTAGATATATGTACGCGAGAACCGGCTTCATCGAGTGCATCGATGGCTTTATCGGGGAAATTACGATCGCTGATATAGCGATCTGTCAGTTTCACACACGAATCCAGGGCTTCGGGCGTATAGATTACATTGTGATGCTCTTCGTAGCGATCTTTCACATTGTTCAGAATCTGCAATGTTTCTTCGGCAGTGGTCGGATCAACGATCACTTTCTGGAAACGACGTTCAAGGGCACCATCTTTTTCGATATTCTTTCGATATTCGTCAAGCGTGGTTGCACCAATACATTGCAGTTCGCCGCGGGCCAGTGCCGGTTTCAGCATATTGGCAGCATCCATCGATCCGGAAGCCGAGCCGGCGCCCACAATGGTATGTATTTCGTCGATGAACAGAATGATATTCGGATTCTTGGAAAGCTCATTCAGAATCGCTTTGATGCGCTCTTCGAACTGTCCGCGGTATTTGGTACCGGCCACAATCGAAGCCATATCCAGACTGATTACACGTTTATCGAACAGGATACGCGATACTTTGCGCTGCACGATACGCAGAGCCAATCCTTCTACGATAGCCGATTTTCCCACACCGGGTTCGCCTATCAGTACGGGATTGTTCTTTTTGCGGCGACTCAGAATCTGAGCAAGACGCTCAATCTCTTTTTCGCGGCCTACAATCGGATCAAGACGGTTTTCGGCAGCCGCACGTGTCATGTCTGTGCCAAAATTGTCAAGTACAGGAGTATCATTCGGCGATTTTGGCTGACTCATGCCTGATTGCGAGCGCGATGATTCGCGACGAGATGAAGAAAAGTCATCATCATCATCCTCTTCATCATCCGTATATCCGTTTTCAATATTCTCTTTCTTACCGGGAATATTCAGGTCTGATTTCTGATCCTCTTCGATCAGATAGTTCATATCATATTCTTCGGCCAGATAATTGTAAACATCTGCATATTCCAGATGCATATTATGTAAAGCTTTCGCGGCTACATTAAATTCTTCTTTTAAGATAGCCAGCAAAAGATGTTCTGTTCCGGTCTCTTCTTTTTTGAAGATACGCGATTCTAACATGCTCATACGCAATACTCTTTCAGTAGTTTTGCTTACGGCAATATTATCATGTGAAGCATCGTCTGTTTCGAAAGTATTCTTAATTTCTGTTTCTATTTGTTTTTTCAAAGCAGCGGTATTCACTTTCAGTTTGTCGAGGATTTTAACAGCTTCACCTTCGCCTTCGCGCAGGATTCCCAACATTAAATGTTCGGGACCGATATAGCTGTTTTGCAAGCGTGCAGCCTCTTCGCGACTGAATTCGATAACATCTAATAATCTTTTCGAATAATTATTTTTCATATTATAATAATGTAGTATCTCTTTGCAAATGTAATAATCTCACGCAATAAATATACAAATACTATGCCATTATTCCTTAATAAAAAAGTAAAAGCGCAAAGGTTTAATTTTTCAGCCCAAAAACTTTCTGAATACATGGAAAACTCTTACCTTTATGCACTTTTTAAGATTTCAGAATACGATTTAATAAATATACAAACTAAATGGTTGATCAAGACAGAATTATTAAAATTAACATCGAGGAGGAAATGAAATCGGCATACATTGACTATTCAATGTCTGTCATCGTTTCGCGTGCCCTTCCGGATGTTAGAGATGGTTTTAAACCGGTTCATCGCCGTATTTTATTCGGTATGAATGAATTGGGGAATACCTCTGATAAACCTTATAAAAAATCAGCGAGAATTGTGGGTGAAGTTTTAGGTAAATATCACCCGCACGGAGATTCTTCCGTTTATTTTGCCATGGTGCGTATGGCCCAGACCTGGTCTATGCGTTATACATTGGTGGACGGACAGGGTAACTTTGGTTCGGTAGACGGCGACAGCCCTGCTGCCATGCGTTATACCGAAGCCCGTCTGAGTAAACTGGCCGAAGATATGCTTCGTGATATCGATAAAGATACTGTCGATTTTCAGCTCAACTTTGATGATACACTCAAGGAACCTACCGTTTTACCCACACGTATTCCGAACTTACTGGTAAACGGCGGATCGGGTATTGCTGTAGGTATGGCAACCAATATGCCTACGCATAACCTGCGTGAAGTACTGGATGGTTGTATGGCCTATATTGATTCGCGCGGAGAGATCGAAATTGAAGGTTTGATGGAATATATCAAGGCTCCGGATTTCCCCACGGGTGCTACCATTTATGGCTACGCCGGTGTGAAAAGTGCTTTCGAAACCGGTCGCGGTCGCGTGGTATTGCGCGGTAAAGCAGAGATTGAATTCGAGAATAACCACGAAAAGATTATCATCTCCGAAATTCCTTATCTGGTAAATAAAGCTGAACTGATCAAGAATATTGCCGATCTGGTTAATGATAAACGTCTGGATGG
>CAMTPG010000390.1 GCA_947074335.1 uncultured Parabacteroides sp. | reverse complement strand
TCTTTCTGGTCGCCCTCCTTAATCCTGATCAACAATTGCAATCAGATTCTGCTCGATGAAATTACGCTGCTTAACAGCTGCAATACCGCCATCGTGCTGGATAATTCGAAAGCGGTTAAACTGACAAATCTGACGATAAAAAACACACTTTCCGAAAGTGCAGCCTTATCTCTGTTGCATTGTAACGGAGTGGATATAACCGATTGTTATCTGGATACAAAAACGAATCCTGTTATCAGTGCAGGCAATTCGTCCGGTTTATTATTTAATCATTGCATAAAACCCGACGGAAGTTTGATACAATTTGAAAAATGATTATTTTGTATCCCATTAATACCCTGAAATATGCTAAGACGAAATTTTATAAAAAGCGGCTTGTTGCTAACTGCCGGATGTTCGGTTACATCCGGTTGGCTCACACCCGCCGCCTATGCTTTGAATTCCGGTAAAGCGCCTTTTTTGCCGGTTGATAAAACTCCTGCCGATCTTTTTAAAAACCCGTCATCACTTCATCGCCCTTTTGTACGATGGTGGTGGAATGGCGATAAAGTAGAAGCGCAGGAGTTAATCCGCGAATTGCATCTGCTTAAAGAGGCCGGCATTGGAGGCGTGGAGATAAATCCCATTTCTTTCCCATCCAGTGGCGATGATATGGATATTCCCTCTTTGTACTGGCTGAGTGATGAATGGATCGAGATGCTTCAGATTGTTTTTGATGAAGCTAAAAAGCTCGATATGACCTGCGATTTGATCGTTGGTTCGGGATGGCCTTTCGGTTCAGAATCGCTTGAGCGTGACGAACGTGCACAGGTTATGATTCTTTATGCAAAGCCCGTAGAGGGCAATACTAAATTTGAATCTTCCCGTTTTGCCATTTTTAAAGAGGTAGATCCCGGTGTAACCGATCCGAATCCGTCGCGTACCGCTCATCTTGTCTCTTTGAAAGTAGTTCCCGATCCGATGGATGGTTTAAAACAGGTGATAGATCATTCGGATAAATGCAACGATGAAATCATAGAAATTGATATTCCCGATGGTCCTCATGTGGTATATGCCCTGGTTCGTTTCGATTCATTCGCCGATGTAATCAACGGAGCACCCGGAGCCGCCGGACCGATCCTGAATCATATGGATGAAAAGTCCGTTTATAAATACCTGAATAACATGTCGGATACGATCCAGGCTAAAACCGGTCCGTTGTCGCCGCACCTCAGAGCCTTTTTTACCGATAGCATGGAGTTGGAAGGATGTAACTGGACCGGCGATTTTGCCGAAGCATTTCAGGAGCGGCGCGGATATGATCTGATGCCCTGGCTGCCCTTTATTTTGTTCAAAGTAGGACGTCTCGGCGCAGTAGTCGACGATCAGTACGGTGCTAAAAAATCGGATCAGTTTGCCGAAGAGGTGAAACGCGTACGCTTTGATTTCGAATTAACGAAGGCTGAATTGCTATACGAAAGATTCACCAAAACCTACTTAAAATGGTGTAAAGAACAAAATATCCAATCGCGCGCGCAGGCTTACGGGCGTGGATTTTTTCCGCTCGAAAGCAGTCTGGGATACGATATACCCGAAGGCGAATCATGGACAACAAACTGGTTAAAACACCGGCTGGGCGAGGAGATGGGCGATGAAGATTACCGCCGCGGTCGCGGATACACCATGATCAACAAATATGTCTCTTCGGCTGCACATCTGGCTGGCAAACGTTTAGTTAGTGCCGAAGAAATGACAAATACCTATATCGTATTTAATGCCACACTCGAACTGATCAAACTGGGTTCGGATATGAGCGCTATTTCGGGAATTACCCATTCCATCTGGCACGGATTTAATTATTCGCCGCCCGAAGCTCCTTTTCCCGGCTGGGTTCAATATGGTTCCTATTATAATGAAAACAATACCTGGTGGCCCTATTTTAAATACCTGAACGATTACCGTGCCCGTCTGTCTTCGCAGCTTCAGCATGCCGATATGTATACCGATATCGCTTTGCTTCCGGCCAATTACGATATGTGGGGCGAAATGGGTGTACAAACAGATCCGTTCCCCGAGAAATTGAATATTCCCTATACATCCCTGATTTGGGAAGCCATTCATAAAACAGGTGGCGGAGCCGATTATGTAACGGAGATTATTTTGCGGGATGCCACGGTGAAAAATGGCAAGCTCTGTTACGGGAAAAAACAATATGGCACACTTTTCCTGATTGATGTAGCCAGCACATCTCCCGAAACTTTAGATAAACTACAGGAGTTTGTCGGTTCGGGCGGTCGTGTATTTTGCATCGGTCAGTATCCGTCTAAATCGCTGGGATATAAAGATTATCAACAACGCGATCAGCAGTTGGCCGCGAAGATTGAGGCATTAAAGGCCTATCCCGATCAATTTATATTGCTGGAAAAACCAGACGATGGCCGTTATCTGGAATGGTATGCTGATTTAATCGATCAATATAATTTACCGCACAGTGTATCCATCAGTAATCCTGATCGTTTTGTATTACAAAACCGCTATCAGCGGGATGATAAAACGGATCTGTTTCTTTTTGTCAATGCACATATGCACGACCGTAAAAAGACAAGGCTGAGTTTTCCGTCGGCTGTTACGAATAACCGGAATGGCTGGTTGTGGGATCCGGATACGGGAAATACCTGGAAAATCCCGATGACAAACGGCAGCTTCGAACTGGATATGGGACCGGC
>CAMTPG010000389.1 GCA_947074335.1 uncultured Parabacteroides sp. | reverse complement strand
CCACCCGATA
Organism: uncultured Parabacteroides sp.; assembly: GCA_947074335.1. GTDB lineage: Bacteria > Bacteroidota > Bacteroidia > Bacteroidales > Tannerellaceae > Parabacteroides. The sequence continues at coordinate 2,695 of CAMTPG010000389.1, read as the reverse complement.
CAAAAACCGTCGGAATATTGAGTCGCATGGAAGCCATCAGCATACCCGGCGTAATCTTATCGCAGTTACTGATGCAGATCATGGCATCGGCTTTATGTGCATTCACCATATATTCCACACTGTCGGCAATCAAGTCGCGCGAAGGCAGTGAATAGAGCATACCGTCGTGTCCCATCGCAATACCATCGTCGATGGCAATGGTATTGAATTCGGCAGCAAAGCAGCCCAGCTTCTCTATTTCGGCTTTTACCAGCTGTCCTATTTCGTGCAGATGCACATGTCCGGGAACAAACTGGGTAAAGGAGTTGACAATGGCGATAATTGGTTTTCCGAATTGTTCCTCTTTCATTCCATTAGCCCGCCACAGTGCGCGTGCGCCGGCCATTTTGCGGCCTTCTGTGCTAAATGAGCTTCTCAACGGATTCTTCATATCTATAGCTTTTTATTTTAGTCCTATAAAAAAAGCCCTTCCCGATAAGGAGAAAGGCTTAAGTAATATCCTGTATTATTTATACAACTGTTTACATACCTTTCTCCTTACCTGCTAATGACTAGAAGGACCACCACGAGAATAATATGTAATGCGTTGTTTAACATCTTCAATAGTTTTTAACTTGATTGACGATGCAAATGTAGAACAATAATCTATACTACCAAAGAAATTAAAATAAAAATATAGGTTTTTGTTACATTTATCAATCGATAGAAGCGAAAGTGCTTGCAGTTTAACAGTAAAACAGGCTGTATTGCACCGTGTTATTGTATGTTAATTTGCAGAATAAACCGCATAAAAAAAGGTGTTCACCACCGGGATGAACACCTTTTCTTTTTAATATCAGTAGATTAAACAACACCCTGAGCCATCATGGCACGTGCCACTTTCATGAAACCGGCAATGTTTGCTCCTTTTACATAGTTTACATAATCACCGCTTTTACCATGTTCCACACACTGTGTATGGATATCACTCATGATCTGATGCAGACGTGCGTCCACTTCGGCAGCAGGCCAGGTAAGATGCATGGCATTTTGAGTCATCTCCAGTCCGGAGCAGGCTACACCGCCGGCATTAGCCGCTTTACCCGGTGCAAACAGGATTTTGTGTTCGATAAACAAATCGACTGCTTCGGCTGTACAACCCATATTCGATACTTCAGCCACACATAAAACATTGTTAGCGATAAGTCTACGGGCATCCTCTGCATCCAGCTCATTTTGGATTGCACAGGGCAATGCGATATCCACTTTGCATTCCCACGGTTTTTTGCCGGGATAGAATGTAGCATTGGGATATTCATCTGCATAAGGAGCAACCACGTCGTTACCTGAATTACGCAGCTCCAGCATATAATTAATTTTATCGCCCGAAATGCCGTCCGGATCATAAATATATCCGTCAGGTCCTGAGAGTGTCACCACTTTGGCGCCCAGCTCAACAGCTTTGATCGTTGCGCCCCAGGCCACATTACCGAAGCCCGAAACAGCGATTGTTTTTCCTTTAATATCGATGCCGTGTGTTTCCAGCATCTGATGTACGAAATAGAGTGCACCGAAACCGGTAGCTTCCGGACGCAGATTTGATCCGCCGAATTCCATGCCTTTGCCGGTCATGGTACCGGTATTTTCGCGTGCCAGTTTTCTGTACATACCATACATATAACCCACTTCGCGTCCGCCCACACCGATATCGCCGGCTGGTACATCGCGGTCGGGACCTAAGTTACGCCACAATTCAAGAATAAATGCCTGGCAGAAACGCATAATTTCGGCATCGCTCTTTCCGCGCGGAGCGAAATCGGAGCCGCCTTTGCCACCGCCCATAGGCAATGTAGTCAGTGCATTTTTGAAGGTTTGTTCGAAACCGAGAAATTTCAGCGTAGAAAGATTTACCGAAGGGTGAAAACGAATACCTCCTTTATACGGACCGATGGCATTGTTGAACTGCACGCGGTAACCGATGTTTACCTGTACTTCGCCTTTATCGTCGACCCAGGGCACACGGAAGGTGAAAATACGATCGGGCTCAACCAGCCGTTCGATAATTTTTGCTTTTTCGAATTCGGGATGTTGATTGTAGACATCTTCAATAGAGTGTAGTACCTCTTTTACTGCTTGTAAAAATTCTTTTTCGCCCGGATGTTTAGCTTCCAGGGCCGATAAGATTACTTCAGTTTTCATAATATTCTATGTGTTTTTATAGATAACAATTTGATTGCAAATGTATGGAAAGTTATGGATTGGCAAAGTGTTTTTCTTACTTTTTGTCAGAAAAATATATGTTATTGAAGTATGTTGTTAAATGATTAGTTTTTAGCTCTCCGAAAATTCTTGAAAATCATGCGGTTTTTCCTTTTCTTATCCTTATTTTTGAACTCGCATTTTCTATAAAATCTATTATGGGCAAAATTCCGGACTTTAAAAATATGGTGTTTAACGACACCTCATTTTCCAATCTCATGAATAAGCGTATATATAATGTATTGCTTATTGCTACCAAGTATGATGCGTTTATGCTTGAAGACGACGGTCGTGTAGACGAACAGATATTCAATGAATACACGGCTCTGAGTCTGCGCTATCCGCCGCGTTTCACACAGGTCTCGACAGAAGAGGAGGCGTTGCATTTGCTGGAACAGCGTAATTTCGAGCTGGTTATCTGTATGCCAAATATGGATGATCATGATATTTTCGCCGC
>CAMTPG010000388.1 GCA_947074335.1 uncultured Parabacteroides sp. | reverse complement strand
CGCAGATAAGGCACCGCCAGACACAAGGCTTCGCGCGCGCCTGTACGATTATATATCGGAATCAGCAGCGATTGCCAGTCGGTTTCGCCTTCTGCCGTCCGCTTTACCGATCCGATGATCGTAGTATTAAGCGCTTCCAGCAAAGGCACAGGCGCTTCGAGTCGGGCTGCCGAATCGTGATTGCCTGCCGTTACAATGATCTGCATTTGCGGTACAGCCTGATGCGCAGCCTGCAAAAAGCGGTAAAAACGCCGCTGTGCCGCAGCCGAAGGATTGGCTACATCAAATACATCGCCTGCAATAAGCAGCAGATCAGTTTCCTGCGCGGCAAGAGTTTCGAGCAGCCAGCTCAGAAATGCATCATGTTCGGCTTCGCGGTCGTACCCGAAAAAAGCCTGACCCAGATGCCAGTCGGAAGTATGTATCAGTTTCAATGCCATATTTTGTGTGCTATTCTGTCAGCCGCCGGCTGATATTTCAAATCAAACTTACTCAAAATCCGCCGATTTACAAAGGCTCTTCCCGGTTTAAAAAGGGCTTATTCTTTAAATTAATGATGCACAATGACTCGCAGACAAATTATTCTTTCTATATTTGCGCCACTTTTTTAAGGGAGAACAATATGAATTGGTTATATCAGGCCTTTTGTGAGCCGTCGATGGTTCAGACTGTGATTGTGATTTCGTTGATTTCGGCAATCGGACTCTGTTTGGGAAGAATCAAATGTTTTGGTATTTCTTTGGGAGTTACCTTTGTATTTTTCACCGGAATTCTGGCCGGACATTTCGGCATTATCGCCGATAAAGAGATGCTTTATTTTGCACAAAGTTTCGGTTTGATTCTGTTTGTGTATGCACTCGGTTTGCAGGTGGGCCCGGGTTTTTTCTCTTCACTCAAACGAGGCGGTGTTACGCTCAATATGCTGAGTCTGGGCGTGATTGTGACCGGATTGCTGCTCACACTGCTGCTGCACTGGACAACACCGGTCAGTCTCTCGAACATGGTAGGCGTAATGTGTGGTGCCGTAACCAATACACCGGCGCTCGGAGCCGCCCAACAGGCTGTTATTCAGATTGATCCCGAATCTACAAAAGTAGCTTCCGATATGGCACTGGCCTGTGCCGTAACTTATCCGCTGGGCATTATCGGCGTAATTCTGGCCATCATTGTGATGCGTGCCGTTTTTATGCGCCGCCATGCCGATAAAATCACCAAATCCAAAACGGTGAAAACCAATGTGGCCGAATTTCATGTAAGCAATCCGGCCGTATTCAAAAAGAATATTCGCGAAATTATGAAGCTGACCGACAAACATTTTGTTATCTCGCGCATCTGGCGCAACGGCAAAGTGAGCGTTCCGGCCTCAAATACACTGATACAACAGGATGATCATCTGCTGATTATCTCGGCTCCCGAAGATATCGAAAACATCAAGGTGCTGTTTGGCGAACAGGAAAATATCGACTGGAATAAAGAGGATATCGATTGGAATGCCATTGATTCGCAACTGGTTTCCCGCCGTGTTGTGGTGACGCGTGATAAGATTAACGGCGTAAAACTGGCATCGCTGCGGTTGCGAAACCTGTACGGCATAAATATCACGCGAATCAATCGTGCGGGGATTGATCTGATCGCTTCGTCGGATTTCCGTTTGCAGATGGGCGATCATCTCACCATTGTAGGCGAAGCCAATGCCGTGGATGTGGTGGGCAAACTGCTGGGCAATGAAATGAAACGACTGGATAATCCCAATCTGTTCGCCATTTTTGTGGGCATTTTGCTCGGAATGCTGCTCGGAGCCTTGCCGTTTTCGATTCCCGGCATCAGCACACCGGTGAAACTCGGCATTGCCGGCGGTCCGATTATTGTGGGCATTCTGATGGGCGCTTTCGGTCCGCGGCTTCATGTAACCACCTATACCACAATGAGTGCCAATCTGATGTTGCGACAACTGGGACTCACCATTTATCTGGCCGGTCTTGGTCTGGAATCGGGTGCGCATTTCTTTGAGACAGTTTTCCGTTCGGAAGGCTTGCTGTGGATCGGACTGGGTTTTGCTCTGACGGTTATTCCGGTATTACTGATCGGATTTATCGCTTCGCGCTTTTTCCGGTTGGATTATGCCGATAATGTAGGCATGCTGTGCGGCAGTATGGCCAATCCGATGGCACTGAATTATGCCAATACAACGGTAGAAGGCGATGCGCCATCTGTCTCATATGCAACGGTTTATCCGTTGGCTATGTTTGTGCGGGTTATTTCGGCACAGCTCCTGCTGATGCTCTTCTCTTAATCGGCTTTACTGCATTCGATTAATACCTTCTCCTGATTAGCGAGCGTGGTGGCAAAAAGGTAAACCGTGCCGCCGTCGCGAATCTTCAGTTTTTTACGCAGCTCCTCCACGCTGAGTGGGAAATTGCGGGTGGTGATGTTGGCCTGCGGCCATGTTTTATGCAGTGTTTTGAGCTGCTTGCCACCGAAAGGAATCACGCTGTTGATGCGAAAAATGCGTCCGGGAAACGCTTCGATTTTGGTTTCGGAGGTGTACAGATGACTGTGTTGATGCAGTTTCTTCAACCCGTATTGTGCAGCCACCTGCTTAAAAGCGCCGGCTTTGAGGATCGCCGCATTGGGTTCGTACAAATAATTTTCAGGTACATCGGCTGTTTGCAGCGGTGTGTTTCGTTCGGCATCGGCAGTGAAACGGAAGG
>CAMTPG010000387.1 GCA_947074335.1 uncultured Parabacteroides sp. | reverse complement strand
ACAGGCAAACCCATAGAAGTGCCCTGCAAATTCGGTGTGCAATATGATGTATATAATGTAGCCGATCCGAAAGTACATCAGTTCCTGGAAGATGTGCTCGACGAAGTGATCGCACTGTTTCCTGACTCGGTGGTACATATCGGTGGCGACGAAGTACGCTACAATCAATGGAATAATTCGCCTTCCGTTAAGGCCTATATGAAACAAAACGGAATCAGTTCGCCCTCTGAGTTGCAGGTTTATTTCACCAACAATATTTCGGAATTGCTGGCTTCGAAAGGAAAAACAATGATGGGCTGGAATGAAATTACGGGCGATAAGCTGCATGAGTTTCAGACCGAAGATAAATCGGTAATCAGTGAACAGAAACTGGCTCCGGGTACAATTGTTCATTTCTGGAAAGGTGATACCGAACTGATGAAGCGTACCATCGAAAAGGGTTATCCGGTAGTTAACTCCACACACGATTATACCTACCTGGATTATAGTTACGAATCGATTCCGCTGGATAAAGCCTACGACTTTAATCCGATCCCCGACGGACTGTCGGCATCCGAGCAAAAACAGATCATTGGACTGGGCTGCCAGATGTGGGGCGAATTCATTCCGACCGTAGAAAGTATGAACCGCAAAATATTCCCGCGTATTGCGGCTTATGCCGAAGTGGGCTGGACTGCACCGGATCAGAAAGATTTTGACCGATTTTTAGACAATCTCCCAAAATTCCTTAAAAGATGGGATGCTGCCGAAATTTCTTACGGTGAGGATTAAACCTTTTATCTTTTTCGAGGTCTATGTTTCGAAGCGTTTCAGAAAAACAATAATTAATTTTTAAATAACAAAGCATAGACTTATGAAAAAGATTGTAGCATTAGTAGTAGTGATTTTAGTTAGTTCAGTATCGGTTTTCGCTAACAATGGCATCAGACCTAAAGATGGAAAAAAAGCAGACCCTTCACAGCGTTGCGAAAAAATGGTAAGCGATTTGGACCTGAACGAAAAACAGGCAGCAGATTTCAAAAAGATCCAGTCTGAATATCAGGAAAAGGTAAAAACAATGCGCGATAAATCTGAAGCAGATCGTCAGCAGATGAAAGAGCAGATCACCACCATGCGTACTGAGAAAAATGCTGAAATCAAAAAGATTTTAACAGACGAACAGTATCAGAAATACGAAGCTTTCGCTCAGAAAAAACAGGATCGTCAGGGAAAAGACGGTAAATGTAAACGTGGTAAAGGCGAAAGACGTCAGGGTAAATCAAACATGGACAAAAAAGATAAACCTGCACGCAGCACAAGCAATAGCACAAATGCTGTAAAAGTAGTAGAATCTTAATTGGATCATTCAATAAAAACAAAAAGCGCCGGTTTCTTAGTGAGACCGGCGCTTTTGTTTTATCGGGAATGTCTTACTCTATTACTATTATCAATATAGATTAATCAATCACCATTGCCCCGAACCCTTATTTTAATTTAGGATTGAACAATCGATGCTTTCTCTTGATAGACGAAATAGATTTTTCCTGTTCTTTCTTTTTTAATTATAATGTCTGAATATCCAGATTGCGCCACATTACTTTGATACCGCCGCCATCATGGATTTGTAAAGCGATGCGACCTTGTCCGGCTCCGATGTTGTCATCTGTCAGATCCACCATCGGTTCACCATTCAACCAGGTTTGTACGCGATCGCCTTCTACGCGAATGCGCATGGTATTCCATTCGCCCATTTTCAGGATATCTTCTTTTTCATCCGGAATCTGAACCAGCCATCCGCGGCCATACGATTCGTAAATGCCCCCTGTATCATGTCCCGGAGGTGCAACTTCAACCTGCCAGCCGTTTACTTTTACTTCGGGTTCAACAAAAGAGCGGATAAAAATGCCTGAATTGCCATCGGCTTCCTGTTTAAAATCGACTGTAAGTTCAAAATCATCATAGTAATTGCGGGTTGCCAGATATCCGTATTGTTTGTCAGGGCCACTTTCACAAATGAGTGTGCTGTCATTTACATACCAGAGTTCGGTGCCATAAGGTTCCCATCCGGTCAGATCTGTACCATTAAAAAGTGATGCTTCTTCTTGTTTGCGAGGTAATTCTTTGATTTTGATATTTCGGAATGAAGCCGGATAACCGTGATCCTGCAAACAAAGTACACCTTTTTTCGCCAGTCCGTATTCAGGTGCATAATTCCATTTGCCGCTGTTTTTGCGGGCATGCCAATCGTCACTCCAGGCTTCAAATTCCAGAATCTTTTCACCATTGAGCCAGTGTTCAACATGACCATTGTCGAAAACTATTTTCGAATTGTTCCATTCTCCTTGCGGATTTACCTGCATTTTCGATTTATCAGGCGTATACATGGCATAATCAACTCCCAGTTTTTGCCACTCTTCGAGTGGCTCGGGGAAATTTTCTTCATCGATCAGCTGATATTCCGGACCGGTTACATAAGGCACAGCATATTGCGGACGTTCAACCACATGATATAACATACCGCTGTTTCCTCCTTTCGATAATTTCCAATCCCAGGATAATTCGAAGTTGTCGAATTGTTTATCGGTCACAATATAACCACTTTCATCACTTCCATCGCCTTTGGCCTGAATGCAACCATCCACAACATGCCAGGGTTGCGTTAACTCTGTGCCGTTATAATCGCGCCAGCCATTTAGCGTCTGAGATCGGAAGAGCACACGTCTGAACTTCAGTCACATTCAGAAACCTCGTATGCC
>CAMTPG010000386.1 GCA_947074335.1 uncultured Parabacteroides sp. | reverse complement strand
ATAATCCCATGTAGCCCCGAGGGGAATCGAACCCCTATCTAAAGTTTAGGAAACTTCTATTCTATCCGTTGAACTACAAGGCCCATTAAACGATGACAAAGGTATAATCTATTCTGCAATTAGGCAAATGACAAAGTCGGAACCGGATTAGAAATTTCTTCCGGTATCCCACCAAAGACGGGTTCCGCCTGTATCGGGTCCGTTCAGATAATCGCAAAGTGCGGCATATTGTGCCTGATTATCATGGATGATACTGACCGGAAAGTTTAAACGGCGTATCATAATTTCGGTATCAATTTTGCCATTACTTTTGTTTATAAATACCGGAAACAGTCGCGGATAACCGGTACGTCGTTGTTCGGCCCAGGCTTCACAACCTTCCGGAAAGCAGGCAATCCATTTTTGTGTGATGATTCGTTCCAGTTTTTCTTCATCTGATGCCGAATTATCCCAGCGAGGCGTAATGCGACTTACAGCCGCAATCGAATAATCAGGAGTAAAGGTATCGATAAAGTCAGCAGGCATTTTATCCGATTCCAGATAACTGTTTACATCGCCTGCACGCCATTGGGCAAATGAAGCACGGATACCATTCTGATAACATTGTTCTGTATTTTCGTGCGACCAGCCGCGAAGAGCAGCTTCGGCCCGCAGAAACCAGACTTCGGCCGGTGTCATCAATATGGCCGGTGATTGCTGGGTAGTAGTAAGTTTGGCATGTTCATGATACCGGGAATGATTGAATCCGGTTCCCTGACGAATACCGCGATATTCACCCTTAAATTCACTCAATGTAGCCGGTTCAAAGAATTTGGATAAGCGCGGATCTTCATAGCCGGTCAGAATGGATTCCATATTGGCATTCATAAAGGCTTCGCCCCAGGCCTTATTGATTTCGCCTAATGGATTAGTATATCCTGTTCCGGCAGTTGAAACTGCAATCAGTTCATCCTCATTATCTAATATCCCCCAGGGATGATTTAATGATCTGTTTGCTTCAAGCTTTGCTTTTTGCGGATCTATCATGGCAATACGAACAGCTAAGCGCAGTCGCAAAGCATTTCCGAAACGAACCCAGGAACGGTAGGAGCGATCTTTCTCGGGCATGATCATATCGAAGCGGGAAAAAGTTTCTTCACCGGAATAAACGGTTAATAAATCAATGGCATCACCTAAATCTTCGAAAAAAGAATAATAAGCCGTTTGTTGGCAATCTGGCATAGCACCGGCATCTGATTCGCCGAATTTTGTATAAACTATCGGACCATAATAATCGGATACCCGATGCATGATCAGAACTTTCATAATCTGTGCAATCGCATAAAAAGAGGGATATCGGTCTTCAGCCAGATCTTCGGTCTTTTTTATTTCGGTCATAATATAACCATAGGTTTTTTCCCACATAGTGCCATTCCAACCATCATGCAGATTATAAACTGTATTGCTGTTTCCTGCATTAAAGGGCATAAAATCATGCATATATCCGCTAAACATATCTGCATTCAGATTCTGCATGGTTTGAAAATGCCAGTTCTTTCCGCTACCCCAGTCATAATTAAAATAAATTCCCATTTGAATTACTTTGAATAAAATGCCAAATGTATTATAATCATATGCTTTCTGTTCGTCGGTAAAACCGGTATTATCACGATTATATTCTTCAAATTTTGCAGTACAACTATTCGTTATGAACAGCATTGACAGAAGCAATCCTGCGATAGCTGCGCCAAAAACAGGTATTTTAGAATTTGGAACAGGCTTATATTTTAGTTTCATGGCCATACGGATTAAAAAGATACTTTAATGTTGAAACCCAGACTGCGTGTGGTTGGTATTCCAAATATATCAATACCCTGATTATTATTCTCTGAAGAAAGAACGGCCTCCGGATCAAATGGTGCTTTTTTATACAGGTAAAAAAGATTTCGTGCGATGAAAGACAGAGTAAGTTCTTTTATAAAGGCCTGTTTTTGAAGCAGACTGTTCGTGAAAGAATAACCCATCGAGAGTTCACGTAGCCGGATGTGTGTTGCATCATACATGTAATATTCGGTTACACCATTTCTTCCGCCTACCTGTTCATAAAAATCCCGGATTTGATAAATTGGCTGACCCTCAAGATTGACAAAACCATGATTGCGTGAATCACCGGTTACTTTACTAACTCCTGCCTGATCAAGTATAGCTTGTGTTTGAGATAAAACATCACCACCAAAGCTGCCATCCAGCAGTAAATAAAAGGAGAATTGTTTATAATTAAAAGTATTTCCCCATCCTAACAGAAAATCAGGTGTACAGTTTCCCACTTTTATTGTATTTCCATCGCCGGTTTGACGCGGAAGTCCGTCATCTCCCAATATAATTTGCCCGGATGCATCGCGTTCAAAGGCTTTACCATAAATATCACCAAATGATCCGCCTTCAACCAGACGCATGGTGTAACTGGATGAAAATCCGCCTTCGCCCTGTGTAAAACTGGCTAAATCATCATGCAGCTTTTTTACAAGATTACGATTTCCGGAAAAATGAATCTCCGATCGCCAGTAAAACGCGGAAGTAGATACAGGTATAATCCCTGCTGAAATTTCTATACCCGAATTTTGTATATTTCCGGCATTAACATAGTAATATATATGATGCTCCGGATTCATCGGATGGTTACCGGATATTTTTAGATCGTCTATGGCCCCGCGGATTAACAAAAGAAGAAGCAGATTATGATGAATGGCGTAAAGATA
>CAMTPG010000385.1 GCA_947074335.1 uncultured Parabacteroides sp. | reverse complement strand
GCTTTTTTTATTTCTTCTTAGAAACGACTGATTGAACCGCCGCCACCTGAACGACCGCCGCCCCATGAGCCGCCACCGCCACCGAATCCGCCGCCAAAACCTCCGCCGCGACGATGATGACCGCCGCCAATAATAACAGGACCTGTGCTGCGATGCAGTTTATCGAGCGTGCGCGGTGTATTTTCGCTGTAATCGCATGTTGTGCATTTCCAGATGTTTTCGGCCAGGCCGGTTTGTTGATAGGTGGCTTCGCGAATGATACGCTGGCCACGATATTCGAGGGTTTTATTTCCGCATTTCGGACAAACGCGTTTGCGTTTTTTCAATAATGCGGATAAGAAAATCGAGACAAAAACCAACATAAACATACCACCCAGAATATTCCAGATGATATTGTCGAAAAGCGGATCAGGTGTGTGCGCTGCCGATTTGGGACCAACCATGGCTTCGCGTTCATAATCCGAAGCGAGCAGATAGCTGCAAACCGCTTCCACACCGTTCAGCATGCCGGCATTGTAATCGCCGATACGCAGATCCGGAATCATATGATCCTGCTGTAAACGGTTGCAGATGATATCGGGCAGAACGCCTTCTATTCCATAACCGGTTTCGAAAACAACCGCCCGTTGTTCGGGTGCCGTAAGCAGTAAAATCAGTAATCCGTTATCTTCGGCTTTTTTGCCCAGACCCCAATGACCGAACAGTTCGTTCGCAAATTCGCGTGCATCCTGATCGCCGATGCCATCGATGGCAACTACGGCAATTTCGATGCCCAGACTGTCTTCTACCTGATTCATCAGACGGTTCATCTGCGAAACGGTTTGGGCAGAAAGTATCTGATCGGGATTGCTTACATGATTCCGACCGTCGGATAAACGAACGTTAGGTACAGTTTGCAATGTATAATCTTTCGCCGGCAGCGAAAGAGCAATAAGCAGCAAACCGGTCAGTAAGAGAATTGAACGTCGTATCAATTGCATAGTCATTCAATTAAAATTCAACCTGCGGCGCTTTGCTGGCACCGGCATCGGCCTGGAAATAGGCTTTAGGATGAAATCCGAAAAATCCGGCCAGTACATTGTTGGGGAATTTACGGATCAGGATATTATATTGTTGAGCCGATTCGTTGAATCGTTTACGTTCTACGGTAATCCGGTTTTCGGTACTTTCCAGCTGGGCTTGCAATTCTTTGAAACTGCGGTCTGCTTTCAGATCGGGATAGCGCTCCACAACCATTAACAGACGCGACAACGAGCTGCTCAGGTTATTTTGTACTTCCTGGTAATTTTTCAGTGCCTGTTCGTCCATATTCGACGGATCAATTACGGTTTGCGTAGCCTTTGCACGTGCATCGATTACGTTTGTCAGTGTTTCGCCTTCGTAATTGGTATATCCTTTGACGGTGGAAACTAAATTCGGAATTAAATCCAGTCGGCGCTGGTATTGATTTTCTACCTGACTCCAGGCTGTTTTAACACCTTCATCTTCAACTACCATGGTATTGTAAGCGCCTTGCACCCAGGTGGTAAGATAAATGCCTATAACTACTATGATAATCAGCGGAATCCAAAATGCTTTTTTTTTCATCTTTTCCTGTTTAAAATATTTGTTTGTTTTGAAGTGACAAAGGTAATAAAAAAGCTGATTTTATAGTTGTTCATCTCAGTGTATAGACAATATCTATGAACCGATAGATATTATTAATCGAATTTATAAAGCCGCTTATTCTGTTGCTGTTTAAATTTGTTAACTATAAATTATAAAAAGATTCTTATATGTTTAACATGTTACCAGTTTACAGATTAGCGATGCCGCTGGGAATGATGGTTGTAGCCATGATGGCAACTTCCTGTTCATCGTCCGGATACAAGAAATATGCAGATGATCCCGATCGGCAAGTGGCCGCGATTATTCGCGAAAACGGCTGTCTGGCGTGTCACTCGGTCGATGCACCGATGCCATTTTATGCCTCTTTTCCGATTGTGGGTCCGGTTGTAGTTGCCGATATTCAGGACGGTACGCGCTACATTGATTTCGGACCGATGGTGGAAGCACTCGAAAACGGACAGCCTGTTGCCCAGGTGGATCTGGCCAAGCTTGAACATACTGCCTTGAGTGGTTCGATGCCGCCGCAAAAATATAAAGTGATGCATTGGGGCACAAGTCTGGATAAAGAGGAGCGTGCTGCTATTTTAAACTGGGCCAAATCGGTGCGTAAAGCTAATTTTACCACACCAACCGTGGATGATCGCTTTCTGAACGAGCCGGTGCAGCCGCTGATGACTTCGCTGCAAACCAATCCTGAAAAAGTGGCTTTGGGCTTCGATTTATATCATGATACACGCTTGAGCGGCGATAATACCATTTCGTGTGCTTCGTGTCACGGGCTGGAAACCGGTGGTGTGGATCGTAAACAATATTCGGAAGGCATCAACGGGCAATTCGGTGGTGTAAATGCACCTACGGTTTTTAATGCGGCACTGAATGCCGTGCAGTTTTGGGATGGTCGTGCTGCAGATTTGCAGGCACAGGCTGCCGGGCCTCCGTTGAATCCGGTAGAAATGGGAAGTGCCTCTTTCGATGAAATCGCCGGTAAATTGGCCGCCGATCCTGTAATGAACGAACGTTTTCTGGCTATTTATCCGGATGGAATCAACGAACAATCGATTACAGATGCTATTGCCGAGTTTGAAAAAACGTTACTTACTCCCGGTCGTTTCGATCAATATCTGATGGGTGATGAATC
>CAMTPG010000384.1 GCA_947074335.1 uncultured Parabacteroides sp. | reverse complement strand
GAACGTGTTGCCCGCATCGCCGCCAAAGAGAAAGAGGTGGCAGCACGCAATTGTTACGGATTTATCCCGGAAGATGAAATAGCCGCTTGCGCAGAAGGTATGCAACCCGGTGATATCGTGGGGTTTGTAAGTTCGGTAGACGGACTCGATATTGCCCATGTAGGTATTGTGGATCGTGTAAATAATGAAACAACATTTATCCATGCCTCATCTACCCAAAAGAAAGTGGTAGAAAATGATGGAGCCATGGCGGATTATGTGAAAGGCATTAAAAAGAACTCGGGCGTTGTTATCATACGGCCGCAATTCTGATTGCGGAATGAGCTCGGAGACAGGCAAAGAAAGCAGGCTGCAGCAGTTGAAAGCATCTGTAGTATCTGATTATTGAAAGAGCTCAAAAGCAAAGCGGATGCCAAATCCGTCGTATTTCCAGCGGTCGAAACCTACAAACCCGGCGATATTGAAGATGTGATTACCAAAACCATAACCCACTTCGGTAAAACTGGGTAAAACAGGTGTCCAGAGCTGACTGAAATAAAAACGCTCGGTCAGAATGTGTTTGGTAAGCTGTGGTTTAATGCGTTGCATGATCATAAACGGACTTTCGTACATGACATGCAATTGCGCATATCGATCGGAGGCATTAAACCACTCATTGCCCAGTTGATGAAATACGCCGCCAAAATCATCACCGCCCCACGATTCGGGAAAATAACGTTTGGTGAAATAGGTGAAATCGGCAAAATAAGTTGTTTTCTTTCCTGTAAACAGACCGCCGCTCACATGATAATTAAACTTCCGGGTCAATCCCAGATTGAAGCTGTGATGAATGCCGGCTTCTACACGCCCGTAATTGCCTGCACAATTGAATACACCCGGAATAGCATGGGCAAATTCTACTGTAATAGTGGGATAATTGGATCTTAAATATTCTTTTCGTTTTCCATCCATCCAGTAATATTGGCGCGGCGTATATGAAATGCCGATTGCAGGAATAAAATCATGATAATTTTCATTAATGATATTATTTACACCCGGTCCGGCATTTAGTTTACTTTTGAAAGCGGGTGTGCGACGGTGATAGGAGACAGACGTCATCATTTCGAATCCGTGAAAAAGTTCGATCTTGTTTTTTACCTCCACAAAATAGTGTTTAAAATAGCGCAAATCCAGATTCTTAAAATTGAATATAGAATCTTTGAGCTGCTCATTGATGTCATTCATGATTTTCGATGAATAACTCTGATTGGCATTCCCTGCCGAAACACTTATCGTTCCTCTGCGTACCGGAAGATATTCAAAATCAGCCTCAAGCTTAAAAAACAGCTCTTTGCGTTTAAATACATATCCGATTTCGGGCTTGATACGCAGCAACCGGTCATTTTCAAATTCTTTACTGATACGCAACTGCTGGCGATAGGTTATCCCGTTTGTTCCCGAATAACCGAGCTGAAAAGGATTCAGTATTCCCGAATATTTCATACGGGTAGACTTATAATCCAGATTGATGGTGTTTACCATTTTCTCGGTCAGCTTCAGGTATTTTTGTTTATTTGTTGTGTCCTTTTTTGAACCGGCAACAGCCGGAACCTGTTCATAAATCAGTTTATCTTCGAATGTAAGCGGAATATCCCGTTTTTCATCCCAGTAAAGTTCATCGCGAATAATCGGAATTGTATCAGAAGAAATCTGATAATAGCCGGTTAAATCGAGCGAACGTTTCGGCTTTTTTTCATAATTTTCGTCGATCCATTCGATGGATTTAAAGTTGTAAGAAGTATGGTAATTAGATACAATGGCATTTCCCAATACATTGTATCGCAGAAATAAATCGGCATGGCGGGGTAGAATAAAATAGCGCGAATCGCGATTGAAGGTCATCTCCAGATTGAACTCGGCAAACGAGGAGCGACCGTTTAAATCAATTTTATCAATCCGGCAATCCTCGTCAGTTACATAAAGATAGCCGCAAATCAGCTTCTGACTCCAGAGCCGGGGCATAATTCTGATTTTATGAATGATCAGACCCTCTTCTTCGAAAGTCTCTTCCAATGAAAAATAATAATAGCGAAAAGCCTCTTTGGCTACCGGCATAATGATTTTTTCGTTATAAACGGTAGGTGCATATACATTCAGATTCAGAAATGTAAGTACTTCGTGCTGTTTGGCTGTATTGGGAATATCATTTCCGTTGATAGCCTGTATATCATGCACATAACGGGATGGAGCTTCAAATCGGGATAAGCTGGTCATCTCGAAAATCAGGTTCTTGTTTTTACGATTCACCGGAAAAAGATGATGAGCAAACATCATCAGAAAATTTTGTTTCAGAATTTCAGATTGACCTTTGATGTAAATTTCGGTTTCGTATTGAGATAATGCTTTTTTGTAAGTTTCGGCATGATTTATTACATTACGCATCAATGAATCACCTTGCATTCTGGATAAGGTCTGGGCCGAGTCATCGCGCAAAAAGAACTTTTCATAAATGCCTTCCGGCACGGCTGCGGCCTGAATTACGAAAAGTAGTAGTAAGGTTATGTATAAAAGTCTAGTTTGCAAATTTTTGTGTTTTTCTATATAAACATAACGAATAAATTCAAAGTTTATGATATTCCGGATTAAAAACTTTTATTCCGCTATATTTTATTAGGATTAAGTTAGATTTTTTAAAAAGAAATATATTATATTTGTGCTTCATAAGTATGTTATATAGCAGTCGTGGTTAAACAACAAAAAGAAGAGGTCGATAT
>CAMTPG010000383.1 GCA_947074335.1 uncultured Parabacteroides sp. | reverse complement strand
CCCCAACATTAAAAGTGTTGTGCTCTACCAGCTGAGCTAGCGAATCATCGTGTGCATAACCTCTGTTTTGCGAGTGCAAAGATAGAACAGATATTTTAGTTGTGCAAGCTTTTCGCTTTTTTTATTTCAAATTTTATGCATTATATTTGTAGTCAGAGTTGTTTCAGGGTTGTTTTAAAGACGATTTGAACGATTCGCTATACATTAATATATACAAAGCATAAAATACATGGCAGACGACAAGAAAATTATTTTTTCGATGGTTGGCGTGAGCAAGATTTATCCGCCGCAAAAACAGGTTTTGAAGAACATTTATCTCTCATTTTTCTACGGAGCAAAAATCGGAATCATTGGTTTGAATGGTTCGGGTAAATCAACTTTGCTGAAAATCATTGCCGGACTTGAGAAGGATTATCAGGGCGAAGTGGTTTTTTCGCCGGGTTATACCGTGGGTTATCTGGAACAGGATCCGCAGCTGGAATCGGGAAAAACCGTAAAAGAGATTGTACAGGAAGGCGTACAGGATATCGTGGATACGCTGAAAGAATATGAGGAGGTGAACGAGAAATTCGGCGATCCCGAAGTGCTCGAAGATCCGGATAAGATGGATGCGCTGATTAACCGACAGGCGGAATTGCAGGATAAAATCGATGCTACGGATGCCTGGAATCTGGACAGCCGTCTGGAACGCGCCATGGATGCTTTACGTTGTCCGCCCGAAGATCAGGTGGTGGATACACTTTCGGGTGGTGAGCGCCGCCGTGTGGCGTTGTGCCGTTTGTTGCTTCAGCAGCCGGATGTGTTGTTGCTCGATGAGCCGACCAACCATTTGGATGCCGAATCGATCGACTGGCTGGAACAGCATTTACAGCAGTATGCGGGAACGGTGATTTGCATTACGCACGACCGTTACTTCCTGGATCATGTAGCAGGCTGGATTCTGGAACTGGATCGTGGCGAAGGCATTCCGTGGAAAGGTAACTATTCGTCGTGGCTGGATCAGAAAACCAAACGCATGGCACAGGAGGAAAAAACAGCCAGCAAGCGCCGCAAAACGCTCGAACGCGAGCTGGAGTGGATTAACATGGCTCCGAAAGCGCGTCAGGCTAAAGGTAAAGCGCGTCTGAACTCGTACGAACGATTATTGAATGAGGACGAGAGAGAACGCGAATCGAAACTGGAGATTTTTATCCCGAATGGTCCGCGTCTGGGTAATAAGGTGATCGAGGCGCAGCAGGTGGCGAAGGCTTTCGGCGAGAAGCTGCTTTTCGACGATCTGAACTTTATGCTTCCGCCTAACGGCATTGTGGGTGTGATCGGACCGAATGGTGCCGGTAAAACCACGCTCTTCAAAATGATTATGGGCATGGAATCCATCGATAAAGGGAATTTTGAAGTGGGCGAAACGGTTGTGGTAGGTTATGCCGACCAGACGCACAAAGATATTGATCCTTCTAAAACGGTTTATCAGGTAGTTTCGGGCGGTCAGGAGCATATCCGCGTTGGCGGCAAAGAGATCAATGCCCGTGCTTATCTGTCGAAATTCAATTTCAACGGAGCCGATCAGGAGAAACTGTGCAGCGTGCTGTCGGGTGGTGAGAAAAACAGATTGCATCTGGCGCTGACGCTCAAAGCCGATGCGAATGTGCTGCTGCTGGATGAGCCGACCAATGATATCGACGTAAATACGTTGCGTGCACTTGAGGAAGGACTTGAAAACTTTGCCGGTTGCGCGGTAGTGGTTTCGCACGACCGCTGGTTCCTGGACAGAATCTGTACGCATATCTTATCGTTCGAGGGCGACTCGAATGTGGTATTCTACGAAGGTTCTTACTCGGAGTACGAAGAATATAAACGCAAACAGCTGGGTGATGTGGAACCGAAACGGGTTCGCTATCGCAAACTGATTGCCGATTAATTTGCTTTTATTTAATCTTATAAATTTAATACCATGAAAAAGAAATGCATGATGCTGGCAGCTGCGGCTGCTCTGCTTTTCGGTGCGGCCGGACAAGCGGAGGCACAGAAAACGAAGAAGTTGTTTAATGGCAAGGATTTATCGAACTGGAATTTTGTTGTCGACAAAAATGCGGTTCCCGCCGAAGAAGTTTATACCGTTCAGGATGGCGTGATCAACATCAAAGGACAGCCTTTTGGTTATATGTACACCAAAGAGAGTTTCGATAATTATAAATTGCATGTGGAATGGCGCTGGCCCGACGGCGTGGAATCGAACAGCGGTATTTTTCTGATGATCGCTGATCCGAAAAACCCGTTCCCCAACGGCATTGAATGTCAGCTTCATGCAGGCGATGCAGGCGATTTCGTATTGCTGGGCGGCTCTGATTTGCTGCAGTTTCAGAATGCGCCGGGACAACCGCGTCCGGCTTTTCCGGTAGTGAAAAAGAAAAAGGCCAGCAGCGAGAAACCGGCCGGCGAATGGAATGAAGCAAATATCTTTGTTAAAGATGGTCAGATCACGGTTTACATCAATGGGGAATACCAGAATAGCGGCACAAATCCGCATAAAACCGGTCCGATCGGTCTGCAGAGCGAAGGGAATAATATTCAGTTCCGTAATGTAACGGTTACGCCGTGGTAAGACAGCGGAGTTAATTTCTGCGAAGTTTCTGCGAAGTTTCCGTGAAGTTGCTGCATGCCGCAAAATAGTTAACATACAGCCTGTTATTTACAGACTGATTAAAGAAGGGTTTATTTTGCTCGAATTGAGCGAAATAAACCCTTGATATTTAG
>CAMTPG010000382.1 GCA_947074335.1 uncultured Parabacteroides sp. | reverse complement strand
ACGAGTTTTCTGAATGTGACTGGAGTTCAGACGTGTGCTCTTCCGATCTACACTCTCCGATGAATTGCCATCCTTCGCCAGCACCAGATAAACGCCCGAAGCTACGCGATGTCCGCTTTTATTACGACAATTCCAGATTACCTGTCCGCCAATGGATTTGGTCTGATAAATTAAATTGCCTTTCAGGTCTGTAATTTTCACATTCGATTCATCCATTAATCCGGTTATTGTTACTTTGTCCGGATCTTCCGGCCGTACTGGATTGGGATAAGCATATACATCCGAATAATCATCCTGCCCGATTGTGGCTTCACCCTGATATGAGATCAGTCCTTTATCGGTTCCTATAAAAACTTCGCCGGTCAGATCATTGATTTCGATCGAATAGATGTAGTTGGAGAGCAGCGGACTGTTTGAGGCGTTAAATTCGTGTACAACTTCTCCGTTATCATTATCGAGCACATAAATACCGTTATCCTGTGTACCAATCCATTTCCGGTTTCCCTGATCCACTTTGATGGTGGTTACAATGGTATTATCCAGAAAATAGTAAGGAGCATCATCTTCGTCGGTTAAAATGACACGCGAACAGCGGGCAGAGGCGTAATTATCGGATGCCGCTGTTTTAGGACTGGTAAAATAAACTACACCTTTGTTTGTTCCTACCCAGACATAGCCGTTTCTGTCTTCGGCCAGGCAGGTATAACTGTTTGGCGAGAAATTATTACCCTGCGTATCGGTAAGCGATTCGAAGATATAAAACGGAGGATTATCCAACGATTCACTGTCGCCGATTACAACCAGACGCGCTTCGCTTGCCGGTCGCGGAACAGCCAGCCATTTATCATTGCCCGAAGTGATCAACATCTCTTTCAGGGTTTTTAAACCGCGTAGCGAACTGTTGAAAATACTGTGCCAGTTTCCCTCTTTATCCAATACTTTTATACCGTTGGTTACTTCGGTATTATTCATCCATAGGTTGCCCTGTCTGTCATAATTTAAACCATCAATACGGCAATAGGCGCTGTTGCCGGTTATGGCTGTTTCGAGCGGACTGTTGTCAATATTATAAAGATGCATTGCTTCGCCGTTCACAAAATGAACCAGCCCGTCGCCAAAACAAGAGGCATAAATTTCTTCATCTCCCGAAGCGGTTTCCGATACAACGATGCTGGTATAATTGTTGATGTATTTATTGAATTTATCGTAAACCAGCTGGCGGTTCAGTGTACTCCATTTATCAAAATCGTAAATCATAATGTGAGCGCGATAACCTAAAGCCTGTCCGTCGCCCAGATTGATTCCGCCCGGAATGATATACAGTTTATTGTTTTGATAAACGATGCGATACGGACTGTTATAAAACGGACCGTCAAGCACAATATAGGAGGTAACCGCTTCGAATGAATTCTTATCTTTACGACGTACACAACGCAATCCGGATGTTCCTTCTGCCAGCCAGAAGCGATCTGTCTGATAAGTGCTTACATCATTTAATGTTACATTATTCAGCTGATCAAAGGTATTCGGATCCGAAAACAGATAAAGTTGCGTATTGCAAATGGCTGCCAGTTTTTCGGCAGTTGTTTTTATTGTATGTACATTTCCGTGATTCATCATGCGCACGGCAGATCCGTCGGCTTCGCGGTAAACGCCGTTATTTTTAATCAGAAATATCAATTGGCCCGAGAAAGCTGCAAGCTGATTCACAGGCACACTCAGTCCCGAAACGGCATAAGCACTCCAACTGTTTTTATCCAGCAGATTATCTGAGAGATCAGCCTGGATAATTCCCGAAGGATAAAGATCTGTGCGGGTTGTAACCGCATAGATTTTTCCGTTCAGAATGGCAGATGAGGTGATATTTAATCCCAGATTGTAGGTTTCGGTGATTTCGTTGCGGTTCATATTCACTACCACAATGCCGGTTGCCATATTCAGATAAGCGAATTCGTTGTATAACATCACCGAATTGACTGTTTTATCGCTTAGATTTGTGGTAGTCGATAAATAGGGAATATTTCTGGCCGAACCGTTTTTAAAGATATCGATATTCGAATTGCCGTAAACAATCAGCAGCGATTCTGTTTTTTTGTTGTAATTGATAAAAGAGATGGTATTGTCATTTAATCCGTTTCCTTTATACCAGGTTTTAATGCTGTTATCCTCTTTGCCGTAGGTATACAGCGAACCTTCGGCCAGCACAAAGACTTCGGCAGCCGATTCTTCCACAGCCTGCGTGGTGTAATAGGAGAGATAAGTTTTCCAGCCCGCCGTATTCCATTGTGAAGCGTGCAATCCGGCTGAAGCAAGTAAAAAACAGCAAATGCTAAGGATATATTTCATATAAATGATTGTTTATGGAGCAGCTGCAAGCAGCGTTTGGATATTTACGGCTGCCTGCTGACTCAGACAATTAATAATGGATCAGGCAGAGGTGTTAATTATCGGGGTAAAGCAGCCAGAAAGGCTGTCAGCTTTTCTACGGCTTTTGCCCGGTGACTGATTTTATTCTTTTCGTCGCTGCCCATTTCGGCAAATGTTTCGGTATAACCTTCGGGAATAAAAACCGGATCGTAACCAAAACCGCTTCCGCCGCGTTTTTCATCCACGATGGTTCCGTTTACAATGCCTTCGAACAGATATTCTTTGCCATCCAGAATCAATGCAATGGCTGTTCTGAAACGGGCTTTCCGGTTAGCGATGCCATGCAGATTGGTCAGTAATTTTTGCATATTGGCTTCCGAATCATGAC
>CAMTPG010000381.1 GCA_947074335.1 uncultured Parabacteroides sp. | reverse complement strand
ATTGTGAAAGCAATTTAAAAAAGAACAAGATTAACAAAAGAAAGGTTTATTTAAACAATCGGTTTCTTCCGCTTAAACTCCACGAACTCTTTCAGAAACTCAACCGTATCGTTTACCCCGAGCACCGATACATCAATCGTGAAATTATATGAAGCTGCCACACCCCAGTCTTTATTGGTATAATAATTATAATATTCGGCACGCGATTTATCCGTTTTAATCATCAGCTCTTTTGCCTCCTCCTCACTCACCGACAATGCTTTACAGATGCGTCGTACCCGGTTTGATGTGCTGTCGTGAATAAAAAAGCTCAGACAATTTGGCTCATCGCGCAGCACATAATCGGCACAACGCCCCACAATCACACACGATTCCTTCTCGGCAATGGCCCTGATAGCATCGCTCTGATGCAGAAACAGCCTGTCGTTCGACAATACGTCAGCATATGGCGTAAAAACACCCATATACGAATAGCCCATACTGAAAGCATATGCAAGTCCGTTGGTCGTACGCTCATCCGCCTTATTAAATAACTCCTCGCATAAACCGCTGTTTTTGGCAGCCACCGCCATCAACTCTTTGTCGTAATAAGCCACACCCAACGCAGCAGCCAGCTTCTTGCCCACTTCGCGTCCGCCGCTTCCAAACTGGCGTCCGATTGTTATGATGATTTTCTGATCCATGTTGTTTTTTCGATTAGCATTGATCAAAGGTAAAAAATAAATTTAAAACTGAACTCTGATCGGTATGAAAACATTCATACCGGTTTTTAGTCGGAAAAATATGCTGCCGAACCCGAAATCTATTTTCTTTATAAAGCAGATTACATAATAAAACCCGACAAAACTGCCCCGAAAGCACTCCGTTCGGCATAAAATAAATATATTTGACCTCAGTTTTACAGCTGTTGCCATTCTCTGCCACCCTTTTTGGAATTACGGTACAGACCGATGCCATCCGCGAAATAAACCAACTATAACATTAAATAAAATAACAACCATGAAAAAGATTATTTTCATACTGCTTTTACTTATTCCTGTTTATTGCGATCTGCTCTGTGCCCAAAGTGCCAAATCTGTTTCTATACTGGGCGATTCCTATTCTACTTTTGAGGGGTTTATTCCCGAAGGAAATTATTGTTGGTACAACCTCAATCCCGATAAAGATCATACCGATGTAGAAGCTGTAACTCAAACCTGGTGGCATAAATTCATCAAAGAAAATGGTTATAAATTGGAGAAAAACAACTCTTTTTCGGGCGCCACCATCTGCAATACCGGATATGAGAAAGCCGATTACAGCGACCGCTCCTTTATCACCCGTATGAAAGATCTCGGTTCGCCTGATATTATTTATATTTTTGGAGGCACCAACGACTCGTGGGCCAACTCGCCCATTGGCGATTATAAATATGAAAACCAGACTGCCGAAGAATTGTACAGCTTCAGACCCGCCATGTCGTATCTGCTGTCTCACATGAAAGATTATTATCCCAATGTAGAAATCATTTTCATGATGAATACCGAGTTAAAGCCCGAAATCAGCGAATCGATAAATGAAATATGCAATCATTATGATATCCCGATACTGGAATTGAAAGATATACACAAACAATCAGGCCATCCGTCTGTAGCTGGTATGTCACAGATCAGCGAACAGGTCAAGGCATTTATGAATCAGTATAAATGATCTGATTATGAAACAACAGGCCGATTGTCTGAACAAATCATAACAACCGGCCTGCTGTTTATTTATCACTTCACTATTATCTGATAACGATATTCAGATATGATACCAGCCCCCGCAACTCACTTTCCGATACAATCATCCCCTTCGTTTTATTCTCGTTCGGATTGATATCAAAATGGCGCGAACTCTCCAAATCCGCCTTTTCCAGATTGGTTACCGAGAAAACACTTCGCGAAAAATCACAATGTTCAAATCGAGCCAGTTTCAGATCTGTCCCGGTAAAATTGCATTCAGTTAAACGGCAATCAGAAAACACTGCTTCTCTGAGATTTGCATTGATAAAACAGGCATACGATAATATACAATTTCTGAATCTTAGAGATACCGAATATTTATTCATCTCAGAAAAATCAGCTCCCATCATTTTACAATCCACAAATTGCACCTCACTAAAACGACACTGTACAGTTGTATTCGAACAATTGCAATTCACGAAAACACAATTCTCAAATACCATTTTCTCAAGAATTAACTCCGAAAAGTCGCACGATTCAAACCGGCAGTCAAAATAATAATCATCTGCCGCTTCTTTATTGAAATCACATTTATATATTGTTTTATTTTCTGTCATAATCTGCCAAATTAATCAAAATGCATCTCATTCAAATCCGATAAACACGCCGAATCTCCAAAAAAAATACTTATCAAACAAAAATTAAATTTACTATTATTGATATGATATTACAAATATAAATCCGAAAATTTTATATTTGTTCATTAAATAAACAACCATCGCACATATGCAAACTATCCTATTCCCTGATCCCGTAGCCGCCATGCATCAGCGCTATTCGTGCCGCTCATACGATACAACCGCCATTCCACAGGAAAAAGTTGCCACGCTGCAACACTATATGGAGGCGCTTCGCACGGACGATATCCGTTTAGCCGTGGTTTCACTTGATCATGCCGAAAAAATCGGAACCTACGGCATCATCAAAAACGCCCGACAGTTTGTGGTCTGCATCGTAAACAGCACGCTATACCAAAATACACCGGAAGTTTGCGGTTTTCAGTTCG
>CAMTPG010000380.1 GCA_947074335.1 uncultured Parabacteroides sp. | reverse complement strand
AGATCTACATTATAGCCTACACTCTTTCCCTACACGACGCTCTTCCGATCTGATTATCGGTATTGTTATTGTTATTATTATTATCCGTAGTTGAATTACTAACAGATTCATTTTCAGTTTCCTGAATATCATTATTGATATTTATGCCAATATCATCTTTTGCACAACTCAAAAGCAACAGGCTTAATGTTGTACAAAAAAATAATATTCTATTATAAATTCGTTTTTTAAACATAAACAGCTATTTATCAGTTAACATTAATCCGACTTTGACGAAATAAATTATTTACTATTGAAAATAAATACTTAAAAAATAATCGTTTAATTATCAAAAAACATAACAATACGAATAAAAGTTTATTCGTATTGTTATGTTTTTTATCAGCTTACCTGCGAGGGTATAATCGGAGTGCTGTTAACAGTAACATCTACCCAATTATCGATTTCAACATCAATAAATTCTATACCTGACTGAGTTAATTCTAATGTATAAACATACGAATTACCTGCCGTAAAATTACCTGAATAATAAGGAAGACTTACATGATAACTTCTTGCTGTTGATTCGCCGTCTAATATCAATGTAAACGAACAACTTAAATTAGTTGTTCCACTGTATGGAACCATAATATATTGAGAAACTATTTCACCTAAAGCAATCGTAACGCCCATAGCAACAGAATCTGATGATAAAGTTGTTGATGTTGCTATATCACCTGTCAATAAATTCCATGTACTGTTTGTATCATTTGTTGGTGTAATTGTCATTCCTGAACAACTGGCAATAGATACACTGTTGGCGGTATCCACTTTTACCACAATCTGTGCGCAACAATGTTCATAGGTTACTTTTTGCGAATATGAACCTTGTCCCTCTATAACAACACCAGTGGTACTCCACCAAATATAATCTGTTCCGTTTATTACATTCATAGAAGTTGAACTGGTAAAAGCAGGAGGAGTTGTTGTTGCTTTATTAATACCTACACTATATAAAGAATATGTACCGGTTGCCAATTGCATATCCGTTCCGTTGGATGGCGATAATGTACCAGCTGTAGTACCGGATGTATATTCCTGAGATGTAACTTTTGTACCCGCACTATAGGCAAAAATAGTAACCAGCCGATTAGCCGGAAATTCGGAAGTTGTTGTTGCTTTAGTCTGTAATGAAATCAGATCAGCCGTATACAACATCTTTGTTTGTTTGGTCGCAGTTGAAGTGGTATCTCCAGAATTTCCACCCGATGAATTGCCATTTGGATCTGTTTTATTACCTATTGTGTTTTCAATATTAATATCGATATTATCTTTGGAGCAGCCGGTTAAATTAAAACCTGCTATGGCTATCCCTATTAAAGCCACTTTTAATATTTGTGTTTTATACATAACTATATATTATTAATTATACATCAATATTTTAGTATTCAATTTAGCAGCAAATACAATCATTTTCGATTAATAAATAAACAACAAAATAACTTTTTAATAGTTTGATAAATCGTCTTGTTTTTATAAATATTACAGAAAATCACATAAAAGAGGCTGTTATAAAGGGTATGTCGGGAAAATCGTTTTATTTATTAAACAAAAGAATTATAATAATTTAGCTCTCATTCTACCTTTTTTCCATACTTTTGTATCACCATTTTTAAACCTGCAAATTCAAAAAAACAGATGTATTTCAGAGATATAATCGGACAGGATACCATAAAAAAACAACTCATCCGTTCGGCGCAGGCCGGAACTGTTGCTCATGCCCAGCTTTTTACCGAACAGGGCGGAACAGGCGCTTTTCCGCTGGCACTGGCTTATGCACGCTACCTGAATTGCCGGAACAGAACCGACGAAGATGCCTGCGGCCAATGTCCTTCCTGCCTGAAATTTGATGAACTGGCACATCCCGATTTACATTTTGTTTTTCCGATTGTAAAAAAAGAGCGAAAAAAAGAGGTCTGTGATGATTACATCAAAGAATGGCGCAGTTTTCTGAAAGAACAGCCCTACTTCGATTTCAACAGCTGGATCGATTATATCGAAGCCGGCAATTCGCAGGCCATTATCTATTCTAAAGAGAGTGATGAGATTTTGCGTAAACTCAGTCTGCGCATTTACGAAGCCGATTACCGGATTCTGATGGTCTGGCTGCCTGAGAAACTGCATACGGTCTGCGCCAACAAACTACTCAAAATCATTGAAGAGCCGCCGCAAAACACTGTTATCCTGATGGTTTCGGAAGTCCCTGATACAATTTTAGGCACAATTCTGTCGCGTGTACAAAATATAAACATTCGGAATATTGAAGCTCCGGCTCTGCAAAATGCCATGATGCAACGCTTTGGCATCTCGGCCGAAGATGCCTCGTACGTGGCACATCTCTCTAACGGCAATCTGCTGAAGGCCGTAGAAGTTATCAGCACCAACGAAGAGAACCGGTTTTACCTGGAACAGTTTATCCTGATGATGCGCAACTCCTGGAGCCGCAATGTAAAAGGCATGAAGCTGATGGCGGATCTGCTGGCCGGAATCGGCCGCGAAAAACAAAAGAATTTCTTAACTTATTGCCAGCATCTGATCCGCGAAAACTTTATTTATCGTTTTCAGGCACCCGAAATGAATTTTATGAATCGGGAAGAGAACAGCTTTTCACTTAAATTTTCGCCCTATGTAAACGAACGCAATGTGTTCGATATTATGGACGAACTGGCTTTGGCCGAACGACAAATCGCTCAGAATGTCAATGCCAAAATGATCTTTTTCGATCTTTCACT
>CAMTPG010000379.1 GCA_947074335.1 uncultured Parabacteroides sp. | reverse complement strand
GAACAGCAGTTGCAGTTTTCCGCGCATCTCACCTGACGGCCGCTTTTTAATGTATACAGAAACCGCTTACGGACAGTTTCCGATCTGGCATACCGATGCCGAACTGCGTTTGCTGGATTTATCGGCAAACCGTTTTGTTGATATTTCTTCGGTTAACAGTGAAGATACGGAGAGTTATCATTCGTGGAGCAGTAACAGTAGCTGGTTTATTTTCAGTAGTCGCCGCGATAACGGATTATATACTTTACCTTATATTTGTTATCTGGATGAGACAGGAAATCCGGGCAAACCCTTTTTGCTGCCGCAGAAAAATCCCGAGAAATATGATTTTCAGCTTTACTCTTATAATTTGCCCGAATTAATTCGCGGCGAAGTTTCCATAAATCCTTACCAGATTCAGGATGTGGCTTTAAACAAGCCGGCCGAAACCATCGGATTTCAATAAAAAAACTCCGACAGCCTGAGCCGTCGGAGTTTGTAATAATAAATTAACAGATATAGGATTTAGTTGCGTATCCCTTTTTTCATTCTGTTTTAATCAGAAAGAAGGATATCCGGGATTTTGTTCCAGATTCGGATTGGTTTGCCAGGCATCCTGCGAAATCGGATAGAGTTTCAGATAACTGTCAGTTTTACGTGCACTGTTCGATCCTTTCCACATATGTTGTTCAAAACATCCGAAACGGATATCATCCTGACGTGACCAGTTTTCCCAGGCCAGTTCCAGACGTCTTTCCAATTGCACCGCTGCCAGATCTACAGTGGCATAATTTTGTGAAGCATCACCCCATGCGCGTTCGCGAACGGCATTTACCAAACGAGTGGCTTCGCTTACATCGCCACCTGATCTCAGAATTGCTTCTGCCTTGGTCAGATAAATATCGGCCAGGCGGAAGATGTGGAAATCATTTTCCATGGCATTTACCAGATCTTGTGCATACGGCCATTTTAAACAGCGTGCTCCGTCGTGCTGGTTTACAGCGCCCCAGGTTGTTCCGTCGTATTCGGTTCCCGGTAATACATCAATATCAATGGTATGATCCAGTTCAAAACCATGATCGGTCATGATGATTTCGCCGGTAGTACGGTTAAATTGTTTTCCGATCAGGAATGTATTGTGCAGACGCGGATCATTGTCATCAAATAATTTTACATATTCAGGTTGTGCACTGACACCATTCCAGGCAGAGAAATTTCCGCCCAGCGAAAGCTGATCTTTGTAGTGCAGTGTCTGATTCATCATCTGATTCTGATTGTTTGTATCTGTATTGGAGAAAGTACACGCAAAGATGGCTTCTCTTGAATTATTATTGGTCAATGAAAAGTTATCTTTCCAATCCGGTTCCAAAATATAATTCATAGCCAGTACACGATCGCAACAATCAATAACCTGCTGATATGCGTTGCCTGATAAAGTTACACCCCATGCTTCTGCATTCAGATATAATTTGGCCAGCAACGAATAGGCTGCACCTTTTGTAAACTTACCATAAGTGGAAGAGTCTGCATCCGGACATTGATCTTTAAATTCATTTACTTCCTGCAATAACCAGTTATAAACTTCCTGACGTGAACTACAGAAAGGCAGATCTTTGTCATTGTAATCAATTACCAAAGGAATATTTCCCCAATGATCCATCATGGTATAAATCCAGAATGCACGCACGCCGCGAAGTTCGGCTACTTTCTGGGTTTTATCGGCATCCGACAGTAATTGTGAATTTTTAATTACTTCAATCGTTGCATTACAGGTACCGATAGCGCTGGATGCATTTCCCCAAGCACCTTTTACGGCAGAAGTTTGTGCAGTCCAGGTATGCATAAACATTTCACGATACTGACCGCCATCATACCAATCGCCACCTTTACGGGTTGGCGTTACGGCCATAGATGCACCATTTTCAGACAGAATGCGGAAGTTGCCCGGCCAATAAGTTTTTAATGTATTGTAAACAGTTCCGAGTAAAGCATTGATTTCCACTTCGGAGTTTCCAAAATCTTCGGCCGGTAGTTTGTCATAAACATTTTCGGTCAGATCCATACACGAAGGCAGAGTGCAAAATAGCATTGCTCCGGTAAAAAATGATATTATGGTTTTCTTTTTCATATTAATTCAAGTTGAACAGATTAGAAGATGATATTAAGACCGAAAGTAAATGAACGGGCTTTCGGCATGTAGTTACGCGGTTCGATACCGGGCGAAAGACCGGCATTGTCGTCGGTTGAAGCGCCGCGATACAATTCTACTTCAGGATCCAAACCTTTGTATTTTGTGATTACAAACAGATTCTGACCGGCTACGTATGCGCGAACTTTGTCTAACCATCTGAGACTGTTTGTGTTGAAAGTATAACCGATCGACATGTTATCCAGACGGATGAATGAACCGCTTTCCAGATAATATGAACATACACGTGAATTTTCGCGCATGGTATAAATCAGTTCATCATCCAATGCATTGGCACCGCTTAAATAAGTATTATTGCCATAGGCTGCACGCGGGTTATTTAATATTTTATTACCGAAGTTGCCACGGAAGAATACGCTGGCATCCCAGTTTTTCCAATTAAAGGTATTGCTCCATCCCATAGTCAGTTTGGGTTGTGCACTGCCTACATAAGTACGGTCATCGTCTGTAATCTGACCGTCGCCGTTTACATCTTCGATGATGAATTTACCGTTTTCATCGATACCATTACATTTCAGCATGAAGAATTGTCCTACCGGACGTCCTTCTTCAACCACATGTGAAGTTACACCTGATGCTCCGCGAATCCA
>CAMTPG010000378.1 GCA_947074335.1 uncultured Parabacteroides sp. | reverse complement strand
TAATTAAATAGCAAAAGCTATTCGGTTTTACTGTGGCCGGCCGGTTATTTTTATATAGTATATACTGTATGCTTAAATTTTTCAGAACGCAACAAATATATACATAAATTCATATAAACAAAAATATACCGAGAAAAAAGATAAATAAAAATAATAATATATATCGAAATGACAGTTAATAATCGAATAAGATTTCAAAAAGACAATCCAAGTATCTCCTTTCATTTGTCTCTTTTCAGCCATTTATCCGAAATTAATCTTCAAGCTGTACGCGGCAAAATACCTGAAATATTTTCTCATTTTCTACTGGTTATTCCTTGCATTATTGTCCTTATTGAGCCTTTCTGATAGCATCTAACCGTGTCGGTAAGTTTGCAAAATGGGATGCAGTAATTATTCCGGTTCCCTGATAGAATAAATTCTGCGTCATACTGATCCGATCTTAAAATCCTGACGTGATTCAATAGAATCCTGTCAGGAATTTAATAAATCACGTCATAATTATATAAAATCCTGACAGGATTTTAAGATCGAATCGGCATCCGATCGAAATTTTATGGAATAGCGGGAAAAATAAAAGTGCAGCTTCGGATTTTTTCTTCCCGATCTTTATCGGATTATCGAAGATTTGCTTTGTGTAGAATCCGGATAAGGATGCTTTCTGTAAGAGCAGGATTTGCCTGGTTTGGATAAGCATTTTGAAATGACAGCCTTTGTATATTGGCCTTTTTGTGATTTGTTTGCCATAAAATAACAATGCAGGCCTCGGCATCACGCCGTTCCTGCATTGAATCTCAAAATGAGTTGTCGTTAATTATAAAGAAATATAGTGTTTGCAATTGAGCAACATGAATTTTAAATATTTCACTGTTGTGTGTTCGCGCTGTAATAGCATACTATTGCCATGAAGGCAGATGGTAACGCATTACAACATCATCGCATCACCTGCAATCAATCCTGATAGCCCTGAAACCAGTTGCCCAGCTGCAGGCCTTTGATATCGATCGATTTTTCGCTTTCACCTTTCAAATGTTCGGAGAAATAATCTACCATTTTCCAGTAGAAGTATTCGTTATAATCGTCGAAATGGTGCTGTTTGCCCGGTATGTAAAGCATGTCGAAGCGTTTGCCGGCTTTGATCAGCTCATTTACCACGCGGGTGCTGTTGGCCGGATGCACATTGTTATCCACATCGCCGTGAATCAGCAGAAGATGTCCTTTCAGATTGGCGGCGAGTTCCTGGTTAACGGGCACTTTTATGTCGAAGATGGTTTCGCCCTGATCGTTCGTCTTTTCGGTTACGCCGTGATGGCGTTCGCTCCAGCCGCGGTTGTAGATGTTGTTGTCGTGATTGCCGGCACACGAAACAGCTACTTTAAAGAAATCGGGATAGAGCAAAACGGCTGCCGTCGACATGAAGCCGCCGCCCGAATGGCCGTGAATGCCCACTTTGTTTACATCCATATAAGATCGCTGCGTGCAAAGCTGCTCAATTACAGCCTTATGATCGGCCATCGGATAATCGCGCAGGTTGTTGTAGCCGTAGTTGTGATACCATTTCGAACGACTCGGATGTCCGCCGCGGTGTCCGCATGCCACCACGATAAATCCGGCCTGTGCCAATCGGTCGGTACGCGGATTCATCTGGATATAACGGAAATAGGTGCCTTCCTGCTGCGGTCCGGGATAAACATAGTTGATCACCGGATAAACTTTAGTGGAATCAAAATCGAAGGGCTTGTAAATGATGCCGTACAAATCGGTTATGCCATCGGCCGCTTTGGCCTGAAATGGCTCCGGAAACTGATAGCCGAGGTTGAAGAGCGACGACATATCGGCGGTTTCCAAATGCATCACCTTTTTGCCGTTGGTATCGTACAGACAGATTTCGGGCACAGTGTTTACGCGCGAATAATTATCTACGATATACTGTTTTTTGTTGTCAATGTGGCACAGATGGAAATAATCGCCCGGCGTGAGCAGCTGCAGGCCGCTGCCATCGAAATTGACGCGGTACATGTGTTCGTAATAAGGCGTTGTATCGTCGGCCTCTTTGCCGTTGGCCATGAAATAGATCACTTTGGCCGCTTCGTCAATCGCTGCAATCTGATCTACATGCCAAGCGCCTTTGGTGATACGGTTTTTCATGTTTCCGTTTTTGTCGTAGCGATAAAGATGCGCCCATCCGTCGCGTTCGCTCCAGAGAATCAGATCGTTTCCGTCTGAAGTAACGGCAACCGGGCGTGTATCGATGTAGGTATTGAGTCGCTCCTGGATAACCGGCACGATCGAATCGTCGCCAAAGGTGTACGAACAGAGATCGTATCGTTTCATGTCGCGGCTCATACGCGAAAGATAGAACCGGTTTTTATCGCCCTGCCAGGTGTTTTCGGAAGCCATTTGCGACCAGTCGCGCCGGCCCGATTTACCCGAAATAAGACTCAGTGTCTGATCTTTGAATGCCTCGGTTTTAATCAGCTTTTGTTGCTGTGCGGCCGGTTCAAATACATACAGATGTGTTGTGGCGCCCGGCTCGCCCGGCAACTGATATTTATAGGTTTCGAGCGTGGGGCGCGGTTCTGCGATCGAATTGATTACCCACAAATCCTTGATCGGGCGCTGATCGGTAACGGTTTGAACGAAGTATTTGCTGTCGGGCGACCAATAGCCGATGGCGCGTGTGCGCTTCGTGCTGTCTGTTTTCTGCGGGCCGCCATCCGAGATGACATTCCGTTCCTGCATGGCGAAACTGAAATCCTTCTGTCCGGTTGTGGTGAGGCGCGTTTCCTG
>CAMTPG010000377.1 GCA_947074335.1 uncultured Parabacteroides sp. | reverse complement strand
TAGTCTCCGTAAACAAACAGGGTATCTCCCTGCTCCATGCGTACATTGCCGAAAGCTTCAAGCGAATTATTCTGTTCGAAGAACAGGGCACTGTCGCAATACATATATGAACTATCATGTCTGAAACGGACATTTCCCCGTAACAGCTGAGCATCCGGATTTACTGCTTTATCAAAAGACAAGGTATTGGCGTGTTCCAGAAAAACCTGCGTTTGCGTAACGGGCGGTTGAACCGCAAGTATCGTATCCGCAGTCTGATCCGTTACCGGCGAAACCGTGATACTATCTGATGAAACCTGTATTGTGTCTATCGTCTGAGCCGTTACAACACCACTCGTTAAAAGACACAATACAGTAAATATAATCTCTTTTACAATTTTCATTCTTTAATCCAACCCGGATATTGAAAATCACAATTATTCCAACCATCACTGATGCGTACATAGGTGGATTTTTGTTTTTTTACAATCCAGTCGTTTAATATTTGTTCTCTTTTTTTGGCTTCAACAATTGCTTTTAGTTCCTGATAATCGTCAGAGATATTGGCCTTATGCTGCTCGGTACGGTTTTTCAGTTTAACCATAGCCACCACCTCTTTCTGATTATCCATAATCATACGGAACGGTTTTGAGATATCACCGATTTCCATGCCATAAACTACTTTACCCACTTCCTGGGGCAGGTCTGCCATTTCAAATTTAGGCGTACCGTAATTGTTACCCATCGTACGATTGTTTACCATTAATCCTTTATTGAAACGGGTATCTTTATCGGCAGAGATAAAGGTCGCAGCCTCTTCGAAGGTAAACTTATCCGTTGACAGATCGGCATACAGTGAATCCATACGTGTAAATGTATCTGTCATCTCTTTTTCAGAAACTTCGGGTCTCAACAAAATATGGCGACAGTTGATGCGATCACCGCGTTTCTCGATCAGCTGAATAATATGATATCCATATTCAGTCTGCACAATCGATGATATTTTAGAAGGATCTTTCAGATTAAATGCCACATTGGCAAACTCGGGCAACAGGTCCATTTTGCTTAAGAATCCCAGTTCGCCACCGCGTTTTGCCGATTCGGGATCTTCCGAATAAAGACGGGCCAGTGTAGAAAATTCGTATTCACCGTTATTTACCTGTTCAGTAAATTTACGCAGACGCTCTTTAATTGCATCTGTTTCTTCGAATGGAATTTTGGGTTCCATGGTTACAATCTGCACCTCTACCATCGTCGGAATCATCGGCAGACTGTCTTGCGGGAGCTGATTATAATACCGTCTGATTTCGGAAGGCGTAAGTTTTACATCTCCCACAGTCGCACGCTGCATCTGGGCAACAATCTGCTGCTCCATGATCTGCTCTTTACGCTCTTCTTTAATTTCAGAAATTTTCTTATTAAAATATTCTTCCAGCTTTTCGCGGGATCCCATCTGATTAACGGCGTAATTCACCCAGCGGTCTGTTTCCTGTATCACTGAACCCTCGTTCACATCGACACTGTCAATCTTTGCCTGATTCAGATACAATTTCTGAATAGCAATCTGCTCGGGGATTACACAATAAGGGTCACCGTCTAACCGTTGTCCTTCATTCTGCAAATACAAACGCTGACTTTCTACATCAGAACGCAGGATTGCATCATCTCCAACCACCCACACAATTTCATCGATCACATTATCCTGCGCCATGGCAACGCAGGAAAGACAGGCCAGAGAAAAAATAGTCAAAATTCTTTTCATTGTTCACATCTGCTTTATACATCAGTCGGGTTTGTTGTAAAATGTTACATGACCGTTTCTGACTGCATCATTATATAATTCGTTTTCAAAATTCCGCAGGAAGTTTACCTTGCGTTGATTGGTGAGCATCTCAATGATTTGCGCACTGGCATAATCGTAAGGCATAACTCCTCCTACCGGAAGATATTCGCTGATATTTAATAAGTAGCAGTAACTGCTATCTGTTACTTCAACTGATTTATTTACTTTCAAAAAATCATTCGGATTGGATACATGCAGCGGAATATTATCCATTACATCATCAAAATCAATCCAGGTGTCGTAAAAGTAATCATAAATATTGGCATTTTGAATGCTATATTTTTCAATTTTTTCCAAATTCTCCGCATTCGCCGATTTATACCACTTTTTTACATCCGAAATACCGGGCGCATCGGCCGGTATTTTCAGAAACAGACCTTTTATCAGCGCTTTATCCAAAAGAAACTTATCCTGATTCTGATCAAAATAAGCTGTTTTTTCAGATTCTGATAACTCAGCCGAGAGACGTTCGCGCAATAATTGCTCCTGATACCGGTACCGAATCAGTGAATTTCGATACTCTTCTACAAGCCGGTCAATCTCCTGTTGCTCCTCTTTATTGAGGTTTCGTTGTGCAATGGTGTATACTAACCGGTCTTTAACCCATTTCTTCTCCAGACTTTCCGCCATCAGAAAACTGTCGGCAGAAGAAATTCCACGAGGTATCTGCTGTTCTATCTCGCTACGCTCAAGTACTTTATCGTTCACTTTTACCAATGCATTTGCATCGATATGCGGCTGATTATCTTTACAAGCACACAGCAAAGATACAAATGCTATAAAAATGAAACAACTTCTCATAACAATCTCTTTATTATTTATTTACTTTTTTCAAGATTTCCCAGTTAATTTCAACCGGATATTTCTCGTTCAATTGCTGAATCCATGCCGCTTCCAGTTCAGATTGTTGCTCTGCGGGCTGATTCCAGATCTTTTTATTACTAATTTCGAATAATAAAATGCCATCGTGATATTCG
>CAMTPG010000376.1 GCA_947074335.1 uncultured Parabacteroides sp. | reverse complement strand
TGGCCCCGCGGATTAACAAAAGAAGAAGCAGATTATGATGAATGGCGTAAAGATATGACGCCGAGCAGCGAATTACGCAGCTGGTTTCATGAAGATCCGGAAAACAACTGGAATGAATTTGTTCGCAGATACACAGCCGAAATAGAACATAATCCGGATTTGGCCGATTTTAAAGAAGATCTGAAAAAGCATAAAATAGTTACTTTCCTTACGGCATCCAAAGATCTGGATCATTGTCAGCTTCCCGTGCTGAAAAAGAGTATGGAAAAATTACTTTAAACAGCATAACGAATGAAAAAGCTTGTATTGTTAAGGCATGGTGAAAGTCTTTGGAATAAAGAAAACCGATTCACCGGCTGGACAGATGTGGATTTAACCGAAAAAGGAGTTGAAGAGGCTTATCATGCCGGCGAATTGATGAAATCTGAGAATTTACGCTTTGATAAAGTCTATACTTCCTATCTTAAACGCGCTGTAAAAACAATGAATTGTGTGCTGGATGTTATGGATCTGGAATGGATTCCCGTAGAAAAAAGCTGGCGGTTAAATGAGAAACATTATGGAATATTGCAGGGATTGAATAAAGCAGAAACGGCAAAACAATATGGTGAAGAGCAGGTATTGATCTGGCGAAGAAGTTATGACGTGGCACCCGGAGCTCTTACCGATGATGATCCGCGAAATCCGCGTTTCGAATTGAAATATAAAAAAGTCCCCGTGCGGGATTTGCCTCGTACCGAATCGCTTAAAAACGCTATAGAGCGGATACTTCCTTATTGGAAAGAGGTTATATTTCCTGCTTTTTCAAAATCGGATCAGCTGTTAGTTGTGGCGCATGGTAATAGTTTACGAGGTATTATTAAAGAACTGAATCATATATCAGATCAGGATATTGTGCAGCTGGATTTACCTACCGGCATTCCTTATGTTTTTGAGTTTAATGATAAGGGTGAAAAAATGAAAGATTATTTTCTTGGCGATCCTGAAGAACTCAATCGTCGTCTGAGTGCAGTCAGAGCCCAGGGCAAAAAAAAGTAAACAAATTGTTTGTTTTAACAGAGAAATATTCAGTATGTTTGCGTTTTTGCAAAACAGATTCGTGTGACAAAAGAAGCAGACATAATTTCATTAGAATTAATTCAGGGCAAAGAATGTGCTTTTGATACGGTTTATAAACAGTATTACAGAGGTCTTTGTGCCTTTGCTTCGCAATATGTATTGCTGTCGGAAGCCGAAGAGCTGGTGCAGGATACCATGATGTGGTTGTGGGAAAACCGTACAAAACTAATCCCCGAACAATCTTTGAAATCCTTATTGTTTACTATTGTGCGCAATAAATGTCTGAACACAATAAATCACAGTCAGGTGAAACAGCAGGTTCACGAAAAACTATACGAGGTATATCGTGATGAATTTGAAAATCCTGATTTATACATGGGTGAATTAATGGATCTGGTTTCGAAATCAATCAGCGAACTGCCCGAAGATTATCGAAAAGCATTCGAAATGAATCGGTTTGAAAATCTGACTTATCAGGAGATTGCCGACCAGGCAGGTGTTTCATCTAAAACCATTGCTTACCGGATTTCGCAGGCATTGAAAATTTTACGTACCGAGCTGAAGGATTATATACCGCTTCTGTTATTTTTGTTGCATGATTGATAATGAGTACCTCTTTTATTCATTGAATATACTTTGTAATACGCTTAATGATTTGATTTCTGAAAATTCAGGCAAATGCAACCGGTAATACGTTATGATATATTCAATGATCTTTATTCTTTCCTGACGTGAGAAGCCAAAAAGCATACTGTTTTCGAAGGTCATTTTAAAGAGACGACTAAATGCCAGACTTTCTTCCCGATTCAGATAATGACGATGATTCGGAATGTGATTAATGAATTCGCCATTAAGCATATCAAAATAAAAATCGGATTGATATGAATCGAAATTTGGCTGAATACCCAGAAAATGAGTCAGATGAAGTAAAAATACCAAATGAAAGTTAGCAACAGACTGATCTGTGGTTTCCAAAAAATGGATCATTTCCAGTAAATACTGAAAAAAACGTTCATCCGGTTCAGTCTCTTTCTGAATTCGGAAGAGAACTTCGGCAATAAACAATCCAATTATATTTTTTATCGGATTAATTTGTAAGTCGGAGAGCGGAAAACAGCTGCGAGAGTCTTTGATACGATGTAATTCGCGTTTGGGTTTGTGTTCAACATCCAGCTCAAGAACAGACAAAGGCATAAATAGGGCTTTCGATATATTCGATTTCCGTCCCCGTGTACGTGCAGTAAGATAAGAAGCTCTTCCAAACCGTTCCGTATACATATATATAATGGTATATCGGTCGTTGTATGGAATTGTATGTAATACGATGCCACGTGTTTTAGCCAGCATGTTTTCTGTTTTTAATTTCTAACAAATGTAGAATAATCTGTTGGTCGAAACAAATAAGTTGACTCCTTTCTTAATATATATCCTTTTATAGTTGTCAATTTTTTATAAAAAAAATTTATTTCATCCTTTTTCTCTTCTGTCGCATAATTTAAATGGTGTTTTTTCAAAAAGAACATCCGGTTCATATCTTCTCCTCCGATTTATTAAGGTATATATTATGTACTCAGATAATCAATTTATTAATTAAACAAACTGTTTTTTGCCTCGTTTTTCTCTTTCGTCCGCTGTTTGATCTTAGACATATTTGTATTGAACAATTTAAAACTGATAAAATCTAAACAAACAGCTCTTCGCGCTAACATTATGATAGTAATAGATCGGAATAGCGTCGGGTAGGGAAAGATTGTAGGCTGTT
>CAMTPG010000375.1 GCA_947074335.1 uncultured Parabacteroides sp. | reverse complement strand
AGATTTCTGAATGTGACTGGAGTTCAGACGTGTGCTCTTCCGATCTAAAAAACCTGTCGGAATCGATTTTTTTACAGAAGTTAAAATGATTTCGAATGTAAAAGAAAAAGATGGCAATATCTATTTCATTTTGAAGCAGGCCGATGCTGCGGCCAACAACTATTCCAGCAATCTTTACCAACTGACCAACGGACAACCGCAACAATTAACGGCGAGCAACGACATCGGGAATTATACCATTCTGGATGACGGCAGCCTGATCTTTAAAGCCGCGCGCACCGAAAAAGATAAAGAACGCATCCGCAAAGGCGAGCCGCTCAGCATCTATCAGCGTTTGCAGCCCGGTATGGGCGAAGCCATGGAATGGTTACGACTGCCTTATGCCGTGGGCGATATGAAACTGATTGACACGGATCATTTCTTTTTTACCGTGCGCCATGATCCGCAATTCAGCGAGCTGCTGGATGCTGCCGGCGGCGATATGGATAAAGCGCTGCGCGAAAAAGAGAAAAATAAACCCTATCGTATTTTCGAAGAAATCCCGTTCTGGTCGAACGGCGGAGGCGATGTAAGCGGCAAACGCTCTCATCTTTATTATTATGCAAATGGCGAAATCACCTCTTTATCGGATGCCATCGAAACCGTAAACGGTCTGGTACTCAGTCCGGATAAGAAAACACTGTTATATACATCAAACAGTTTTGAAGGCAAAGCTCCGTTAAGCAACAAGCTGATGCAGATGGATATAGCCACGCTAACTTCGAAAGAGGTAAGTCCGCTCGATGTACCGGCACGCTATGGCGGTTTTGCTTTTATCGACAACAACGAACTGGTATTTACAGCAGGCACTTCGTTCGAAAGTATCGGCAACGCACCTTTCTATAAATGGAATTTGCAAAACGGACAGGTGGCCGAAGTGTATAGCGGCAATCCGTATGGTATGGGTAACAGTGTGGGATCTGATATTAAAGGCGGTTCGGCCAATTCGGGTATTACGCCGGATGCAAAAGGTTTTTATTACATTTCTACCGTTATTGATCATGCGCCTCTGATGCGTGCCGATTATAAGGGGAATGTATCGCGCATCACCCAAAATAAAGAGATGATTATGGAATATGTGCCTTACAAAGATGGTTTTCTGACGGTGGCCATGGTAGGCGATCAACCCAACGAAATTTATTATCTGGATAAAAAAGGCAAACTGAATGCCATGAGCTCGATGAATACGGCACTGCTCGACGAATATGCCGTGACTACACCCGAAGAGTTTACCTTTACCAACGAAAACGGCATTGAACTGATCGGTTACGTGATTAAGCCGCTCGGTTACGAAGCTGGTAAAAAATATCCCACTATTCTGGATGTGCACGGCGGGCCGAAAACAGC
Source organism: uncultured Parabacteroides sp. (assembly GCA_947074335.1). Classification (GTDB taxonomy): domain Bacteria; phylum Bacteroidota; class Bacteroidia; order Bacteroidales; family Tannerellaceae; genus Parabacteroides. The sequence continues at coordinate 1,450 of CAMTPG010000375.1, read as the reverse complement.
TTTTGGTCCGCATTTCTTCCACGAAATGCAATACTGGGCAGCTCAGGGTTATGTTGTGATCTTTACCAATCCGACCGGAGGCGACGGGCGCGGCAATGAATTTGCAGATATTCGTGCCAAATACGGAACCGTAGATTATCGGGATCTGATGCTTTTTGTAGACGAAGCCATTGCGCTTTATCCCTGTATCGACACTGATAATATGGGAGTTACAGGCGGATCGTACGGCGGATTTATGACAAACTGGATTATCGGTCATACCGATCGCTTCAAAGCTGCAGCATCACAACGCAGCATCGCTTCCTGGATTTCTTTCAGCAACACAACCGATATCGGTTATTCGTTTATCCATTCGCAAATAGGTGGCGATGCCTGGACAAAACATGATGAATTATGGGAACAATCGCCCATGAAATATGCGGATCAGGTAAAAACACCCACACTTTTTATCCACAGCGACGAGGATTATCGCTGCTGGATGTCGGAAGGTATCCAGATGTTTTATGCCCTGAAATATTTTGATGTACCGGCACGCCTGTGTCTGTTTAAAAATGAGAATCATGAACTTTCGCGTTCGGGTAAGCCGCAGAACCGCATCAAACGTTTGCAGGAAATTACAAACTGGATGGATTCATACCTGAAAGCAGACAGCAGCACGGAACTGGCTGATAAGTAAGATAAAAATCAACATATCATTATTCGTAAAGCCCTTAGGCCGGACAGCTGTCTGACTTAAGGGCTTTTAGTATCCGGCGGATCTGCATGTGCTAACTGCCGGACGCCGGTGCATTAAAAACTTGTTGTACAATGAAGAGGCTCTATGTTGTACAATGTGTTGTCCGTTTGTTGTACAATGTAAGGCAAACTTGTTGTACAATGAGTTTACACCGGATCGCAGTGAAATCATTAGCAGATGGCCATGCAATAATTAGCAGATTGCGGCATAACGAATAAAAGTATTTGCTTAATAAAGCGAGAGAATAACGGGTTGTCTATTCTGGTAAAAAGAGTTGATTTTTGGTAAAAATAAGATGAATAAATAAATAGCTGGATATGAAATAATAGTTTCGCTAAATCTTATCAATAAATAGTTCTGATTTCATTTCAGGAATATTAATTTTTCATATCCGAAATAAAATGTCGGTAATCGACTATTCTGATAAATAAATAATCTGTCCTAATTTTTACAATCATATTTGTTGTTTGACTAAAATAGTTTATCTGTACGGAACCGTCGAATCTTCTTTTTCTATTATATTCGGAACTGTCTTTCTGCATAAAAAAACAGACAAACAGGATTTTCATTGAAAGAGATATCCGGTTCGGATAAGGCTTCGGTTTGAAAAAACTTTAAACAAGAGAAGTACCTTATAAAAGAGAACAGGCTATAAAAAAAAGAGACTGCATCATCATCCCGAAGGATTTTCGACGCAGCCTCTTGCGAGAAGAG
>CAMTPG010000374.1 GCA_947074335.1 uncultured Parabacteroides sp. | reverse complement strand
GTTGGACAAACAACTTCTCATACAAAGGATTTAACCTGAGCTTCCTGATCGATTTTCGTATAGGCGGCGATATTTATTCGGCAACAACTTCTTATCTGCATCTGTATGGTAATGCAAAAGGAACCGTTATCAATGGCGAACGTGCCGACTTTGTAGTTGGCAATTCTGTTGTTCAAACCGAAACCGGTTATGCTGTAAACGATGTAGCTGTGTTGCCGCAGAATTATTGGAACCGAATCGGTTCGACCGGTAACTTTGGTTTGCCAGAACTGTTTACTTACAATGCAACCAATGTGCGTCTGCGTAATATTACATTCGGATACGAATTTAATAAATCATTCCTGAAGAAAACGCCTTTCCAGCGTTTACGCCTCTCTGCAACCTGTAATAATGTATGGATGATTCATTATAAGCTGCCCGGAATCGACCCCGAATCAGTTACGGCAACCAATACCAATGCCGTTGGTTTCGAAAACGGAGCTGCTCCAACCAGTCGTACTTATTCATTTAATCTGAGTGTAGGTTTTTAATAACTGCTTAATAATATAAACAATATGAATACAAAGAATAAAATAATAGCCTTTCTGACATTCATGGTTGCTTTCTTTGCTTCTTGTAATGATTTCGAAAAGATCAACGAAAACCCCAATGATGTTTCAGAAGACAAAGTATTGCCTCAATGGTTTCTGAACGGCTCAATCATTGAAGCTCAGATGAATCCTGAAATTGCAGAACGTGTTTTTGTGTTGGAATGGAATCGTTCTTCTCGTTTTAACCGAGGCAGCGGTTTTACTATCGGAACAGATAATAACGACTGGAATACACTCTATCTGGGTAACGGATATGCCGTAAAATGGCTGAATCTGGCCACAAAAGCCATACAAAGTGGCGAATATAAAGTGGCGCAGGGCGATGATGTATTGTATCCCTATTTCAGAAATGTAATACAGATGGCCCGTATCTGGCGCGCTTTCCTGAATGCACAGGTTGCTGATTGTTTTGGTCCGATTCCGGCACTTGATGCTTTTACCGGTGTTCCTGGAACCTATGATAGCCAGGAAGCTATTTATACCTATGTATTACAGGAACTGCGCGAAGCACAAGCTGCTTTAGATGTCAGCATTGATATGTCGGCAATGGCCAACGAAGATGCTTTCTTTGCCGGCGATGTAAGCAAATGGATTAAATATGCCAACTCCATGCGTATGCGTTATGCCATGCGTATTATAAATGAATTGCCCGAATTGGCAAAAACCGAATTCGAAGATGCCGCTTCCTTATCTTTTATTTCTACAGCTGCCGATATGGCAGGCGTACAGGAAAGAGGCGGTTGGGATGCACTGACAGGCGTTATGTCTCGTACCTGGAATGCACAACCCATGTCGGCCACATTTAAAAATCTGGTAGTAGGTTTAGGTGATGAAGAATCTTTTAAAAATACCTATCCGGATATGCCGGCCGAAGTGGCAGCACGCATCAAAAATCCGCGCACCTATTTAGGTCAGTATCTGTATCTGCATTTCCCCTTAAATACAAATGATCCCTGTGCCGGGTTCTATTTCGACGGAATCCCGCAGTATGTAGATCCGCGCGCACCCGAATTATTTAGCATTGTAGGCTGGGACGACGGAACCATTTATCCCGATAATATCGGTGCTGCCAGCGGTGTTTCATCTGCTGTTCCGTTGTTGAATCCGAATAATACAGCCGAAACCATGATCACGGTGGATGCAGTTTATACCTGGGATACCTGGGTTGCCGGTTTGTGGGATAAGTTAGACGGTATATCTTCTGCTTTAGTAAGTACCAGCAATATTTATTATCCCTGTATGGCCAAAAAATACCGCCAGAGCGATATGAAACGTGTGTTTTTCGCTTCATGGGAAAGTTATTTCCTATTGGCCGAAGCCGGAGTTTTAGGCTGGACTGTTCCGGGAACTACGCAATCAAATTATGAAGCCGGTATTGCTGCAAGTTTCGAGTATCAGGGTGTAAGTAATTTGCTGTCAGGTTATTTAACATCAACTTCGTATAACCGAGTAGGTACATCGGTAAGCTTCACGCATACTACCGAAGCTACTCCGTATTCGATCAGCTATTATGATCCGTACGATAAAACAACGAAGTCGATGACTTATACCTATCCTACAAACAGCATCTACAAAAACGGAGCTTATAATAATGATCAGATGACAAAGATCATGACACAAAAATTCATCGCCCAGGTGCCCTGGTTACCGGATGAAGCCTGGAGTGATCACCGTAGGATCGGCTTACCGTTCTTCGAAAATCAGGCTGTAGAGATCGATTATAATCCGTTGAATCAGGTTCCGTTAACCGTGGCTCAGGCTAAAGACTGTAAACTGGAATTCTATCCCAAACGTTTCCGGTATCCGGCTAATATCCAGACAAATAATCAGGAAGGTTATGCCGATGCTTTGAAATTGTTAGGAGGTCCGGATTTAACAACCACATCACTTTGGTGGAATAAAACCACAACGAATTAATCTGTATTCTAATTGAATAATATAAAATGAAGCCTGCAACTGCAAAAAACAGCTGCAGGTTTTTTTATACCTTATTATCATAGATGCCTATACACAATTATATAGATACGCATGCATTGTTGATTTAAAGCTTATGCATTAAAAACTTGTTGTACAATGAAAGGACGACATGTTGTACAATGAGTTGCCGCTACATTGTACAACATGATATCAACTCATTGTACAATGAGTTGATAACGGATGTTTATGAAACAACCAGTGCGTCGGCATGAAAGAATCAGCAGTTCAGCATCTTATGGATAAAACAAAACCGGATAGCCGTTTTTCAACAGT
>CAMTPG010000373.1 GCA_947074335.1 uncultured Parabacteroides sp. | reverse complement strand
CAACCGCGCCGGGTGAATGATATGGTGAAATCATTTCTTTCATTTTACGAACAGAACGGTCGTCTGCCGGTCTGGAATTTTTATGGTGTTGAAACCGATATGATGCTTGGGTATCATTCGATTCCGGTTATTGTGGATGCTTACTTAAAGGGAATTGGCAATTTCGATCCCGAACAGGCTTTGGCGGCTTGTGTGGCTACTGCCAATATTGATGATTATCGCGGCATTGGTCTGTATAAAAAACTGGGTTATGTGCCTTATCCCGAACATTGGTCTTTATCGAAAACACTCGAGTATGCTTACGATGATTACTGCATCGGCGTGATGGCTCAGAAACTGGGCAAAGAGGAATTGGCGAAAGAATTCTTCAAACGGGCACAGAATTATAAGAATACATACAATCCTTCCAGCTCATTTATGGAGCCGCGCGATGAGAAGGGCAATTTCCTGCCCGGCTTTAATCCCGACGAGTATACAGAAGATATTTCAGAAAGTAACGGCTGGCAGTATTTTTGGTATGTTCCGCAGGATCTGGATGGTTTGATTGGCTTGGTGGGCGGCGAAAAGCGTTTTACCCAGAAGCTGGACAGTATGTTTACCTATGCGCCTTACGATGTGAATGATTTGCCTATTTTCAGTACAGGTATGATTGGTCAGTATGCGCACGGAAACGAACCGAGTCATCATGTAATTTATCTGTATAATAAGGTAAAACAGCCCTGGAAAACGCAGGAATATGTTTCGCAGGTATTGAATGATCTGTATCTGAATACGCCGGCCGGTATTTGCGGAAACGAAGATTGCGGACAGATGTCGGCCTGGTATGTATTTAGTTCGATGGGCTTTTATCCGGTCGATCCCGTTAGCGGGCAATATGAAATTGGTTCTCCTTTATTCCCGGAAGTAAAAATGCATCTGGATAATGGAAAAACTTTTACTATCTTAGCACCCAAAACCAGTCGCGAGAATATTTATATCCAGTCTGTCAAGTTGAACGGACAGCCTTACGACAAGAGCTATATCACGCACGAACAAATTATGAATGGCGATACCTTCGAATTTGAAATGGGCGATAAACCGGGTCCTGTATGGTATAAATAATAAGATTAGAAATAATATAAAGTAAAGGCGGACTGTGTTAAAGCAGTTCGCCTTTTTTTGTGTAACAAATTTACTTAAAGATTAAAAACCATGTTTAGAAAATTAGTAGTTGCTCTTTCACTGGCAACCGTTGTAACAAATTCTGTTTTTGCCCAGAATCGCGAATATGCATTGGTTATCCACGGCGGAGCAGGAGCGATGGGCAGCCTGGAAGATGATCCTGAGAAATCTGTAATTTATTATGCGGCCCTCGATTCGGCGCTAATGATCGGAAATGATATGCTGGCTCAGGGCATAGCCGGTGCTCAGGTGGTTATGGCAGTGGTTAATTACCTGGAAAATAATCCGCTGTTTAATGCCGGAAAAGGTGCAACCTGCACGATCGACGGACAGTTTGAGCTGGATGCGGCCATTATGGAAGGCAAAGATTTATCGGCCGGCGCTGTGGCCGGTGTTAAAACGGTAAAAAATCCCATCAATGCGGCCTATGCCGTAAAAACCAATTCGAAACATGTGATGCTGAGCGGTCAGGGTGCCGATCAGTTTGCCGCCGAACAGGAACTGGAGCTGGTTGAAAATATGCATTTCGCCACGCCCAAAACCATGGCCTGGATCGAAGAGCTGAAAGAAAAGAGTAAAAAGAACGGCACGGTAGGTTGCGTGGTATATGATACCGAAGGCAATCTGGTGGCAGGAACCAGTACCGGCGGCATGTTTAAAAAACAATGGGGCCGGGTAGGCGATGCACCGGTTATCGGTGCCGGAACTTATGCGGATAATGCAAGTTGCGGCGTATCCTGTACCGGACATGGTGAATATTTTATTCGTCATGCAGTGGCTTTTAATTTATGTGCGCGTAATAAATATTTAGGCGAACCTGTGCAGGAGGCTGCCGATTATATTATCAAAACAGAATTAAATACGGATGCCGGAAATGGCGGATTAATTGCAATCGATAAAGAAGGCAATGTGGCGATGAGCTATAATAGTAAAGGCATGTTCCGTGGATATCTGATCAAAGACAAAGGAAATGATCAGCCCGAAAAAGGAGTTGCCATTGGCGAAAAGATGGTGATTTGGAATCCGTAAGATCGTGCTGTAGCAGGTAAAATGTTCGGAACGGATTTGCAGGTATAAATTCATATAGTTATGACAGTAACAGAATGAAATGGGTGAAACTCTTGCAGGCTTTTATGTAATCCTGTAATATATAGCATTTTAATTACTTTAGGGCTTGCTTTATAGTTATGATTGACAGGCTCATTATAGGTTTACATGTTTTGTCGATTTGCTTTATAGTCTGATCGAGATACTCATTATCGACAGACAGACCTTTTCGGTTTTTATGATTATCCTAAAGCATTCCCAATCCCGTTTTGAAGAAATTTCCAATCCCTTGCAAAGCAATTCTAAATTCATCGCAGTGCAGTTGGCATTTCCCCGCAATGAATTGAAAATCCCTTTGCAAGGGAATTGAAATCCCTTCGTAAGGGGATATTTGCCGGTTTATGATCTGCTTCAAATCCTATAAAAAGATCCGATTTTATATACTTTAGGTTTAATTCATAATCGGGAACCGACTGCAAATACAGAATTTTGAATCGGATGCAGCTTTCCCAATTCTGGCAAATCATAAAAGGGGAGAAAATATTTGTGTTTATTTTCTCCTTTTCATCCTGAAGTATGATCTGTTTTTTCTCTTTACAGATCATACTTTCTATTGTGTCTATACTTTCTGTTTAGCGG
>CAMTPG010000372.1 GCA_947074335.1 uncultured Parabacteroides sp. | reverse complement strand
GCAACATTTTTTTCATAACAAATTAAGTATAGATTATATGTATTAAATAGCTAAATCAAATATACACTTTTATTTCAGGAAACGTTTGCAGAAACTAATAATTCTATCTATTTTTCAATCGGTAATTCGTATACTCAATTCCGTAATCTGTATACTTTAATCAAAAAAGCTAAGCTTAATTTTGTATCATTATAAACAATCAATTTCATTTTTATGCTTCGGAAACTCAGAATCGGCTTTGCCCTTATCTTTTTAATATGCATCACATTACTCTTCCTTGATTTTACGGGAAGCATTCATGCATATCTGGGCTGGATGGCTAAAATCCAGTTTATTCCTGCTTTGTTGGCTCTTAACTCAATTATCGTCATTGCGCTTATTGTACTGACATGGATATTCGGCAGAATTTACTGTTCAGTAATCTGTCCGTTGGGAATTTTTCAGGATGTAATTTCCCGGTTTGGGCGTTTCAGAAAAAAGAATCGCTTCAGCTATTCGCCGGCAATCCAGGGATTGCGTTATACGATGCTGGCCGTTTTTACAATGTTACTACTGACCGGGTTTTCAGCTTTTGCCGGACTCATCGAACCTTACAGTATGTTCGGTCGAATGGTTTACGGACTTGTTGCTCCTGTTTATGAATGGGTAAATAATATAATGGCTTTTGCAGCCGAACGGATGGATAGTTATGCTTTCTATACAACCGATATACGTATGAGAGGCTTCGGATCTCTTGGCGTGGCGATCATCACCTGTGTTGCTCTTTCCATACTGGCGTGGCGAAACGGACGCACTTATTGCAATACGATTTGCCCGGTAGGTACGGTTTTAGGTTTTTTTGCCCGCTTTTCTTTATTCAAACACCGTATTGATCCGACCAAATGTAATAATTGCACTCTGTGTGCCCGAAACTGCAAAGCGGCTTGTATCGACAGTAAAAATTATACCATCGATTACAGTCGGTGTGTAACCTGTTTTGATTGTCTGGGAAAATGCAAACGCAAGGCTATCAGTTATACCACCAAACGATATGGAATGCCTGAAAATGCGCCGATAACAAAAAAGCAATCTGATAGTGCTGATGATGTAAAAAAGTGTGCCGATGATGCAAAAGAGCGTGCAGCTGATGTAAAACAGGAAATTTTGACAAATCCGACAATTGCCAATTCCATAAACGAAACAACTATTATCATGAAACTACCGACAGGTAAAAAAAGAGAAAACAGCCGACGCGAATTTCTGACACTTTCAGCACTCGCTGCTTCTACAGCCGCAATTAAGGCGCAGGAAAAAAAAGTGGATGGAGGTCTGGCCTTTATTACGGATAAAAAACGTCCGGTACGCCAGACACCCATTGCACCTCCGGGTGCTCAAGGTATCCGGAATTTTGCCACACAGTGCACAGCCTGTCAGCTTTGTATTTCGGTTTGTCCGAACGAGGTGCTTCGCCCTTCGAATTCATTACATAACTTTTTACAACCGGAAGTTTCGTACGAATCAGGGTATTGTCGACCAGAATGTACACTTTGCTCTGAAGTCTGTCCGGCGGGAGCTATTTTACCCATCTCAACAGCAGATAAATCAGCAACACAAATCGGACATGCAGTCTGGATCGAAAACAACTGTGTAACTCTGACCGATGGCGTGAGTTGCGGAAATTGCGAACGGCATTGCCCGACGGGTGCCATCGAAATGATTTCCAGTGAAGCCGATAATCCGGACAGCCCGCAAATTCCCATCATCAATGTGGAACGATGCATTGGCTGCGGTGCCTGCGAAAATCTTTGTCCGTCACGTCCTTTCAGTGCCATTTATGTAGAAGGTCACGAACGACACAGAATCATTTAAAACATCCCGCTATGACACAGCAAAAAAAAAATCAACCGCATAAAGTAAACCGTCGCAGCTTTTTCAAACTGCTGGGTGGAAGTGCTGCCGCAACCACCGCAGCCTTAACCGGCTGCGATCCGAAAAAAGGAAATCTGCGCGGCGGTGTGGCACTGGCGGCCGTACCTAACGATAAAATGATCTACCGTACCACGCCCAATTCGGGCGATGTGGTTTCGGTTTTGGGTTATGGTTGCATGCGCTGGCCGCTGAAACCGACAGCCGACGGAACCGGCGAAGAGATTGACCAGGAAGCTGTTAACGAACTGGTAGACTATGCCCTGGCACACGGAGTAAACTATTTCGACACTGCGCCCCGTTATGTACGCGGTTTATCAGAACCGGCCACAGGCATTGCACTGAGTCGCCATCCGCGAAACAGCTATTTTCTGGCCACCAAATTATCCACACATCCCGATAATAAAGAATTGCGTACCCGCGAAGGTTCGATCGGATTATATAAAGATTCGCTGCGCAGGCTGCAAACCGATTACATTGATTATTACCTGATTCATGCCGCCGGACTGGGAAAACCGGTTAATAATACCACGCCCCGGTTTACCGACCAATTTGATACCGAAGCCCTCGTGGCAACAAAAGAACGCCTGTTGGATAACGGCATTCTCGACTATCTGACTGCCGAACGCGAAGCCGGACGCATACGCAACCTCGGCTGGTCGTTTCACGGTGATGTAAAAGTATTTGATTATCTGCTGAAAATGCAGGACGAACAACGCGTAATCTGGGATTTTGTACAGATCCAGTTAAACTATGCCGACTGGAAAAACGCATCCGGCTGGAATATTAATGCCGAATATCTGTACGATGAATTGAATAAACGCGGCATTCCCGTTGTGGTAATGGAGCCGCTTTTAGGCGGCCGCTTATCAAATATGCCCCAATACCTGGTGAACCGTCTGAAACAACGCCGCCCTAACGAAAGTGTTGCTTCGTGGGCGTTTCGCTATGCCGGCACATTTCCGAATGT
>CAMTPG010000371.1 GCA_947074335.1 uncultured Parabacteroides sp. | reverse complement strand
CGGAAATAAAATGGAAAACCGATTCAATCCATTCTCTTCCGGTTTTGCCGGAACCGGCTGTAAAACCGGATAGCATTCATCAAATCACTTTCCGTATGGAAGATGTGAATATCCGGTACGGCAAGCGTACCATACTGAAAGCTGTTAACTGGGAAGTACGTAATGGCGAAAAATGGGCTTTAACCGGTTGCAACGGTTCGGGCAAGTCCACACTGCTGAGTTTGCTTTATGCCGATAATCCGCAGGCTTATGCCAATACGCTCTGGCTTTTCGATCGCAAACGCGGAAGCGGAGAGAGCATCTGGGATATCAAGCAGCGCATTGGTTTCATCTCGCCCGAAATGCATCTCTATTATCAGGAGAATGTGCCGGCTGTCCGCATTGTAGCTTCCGGATTTTTCGATTCGGTCGGATTGTACCGGCAGTGCAGCGAGGCGCAGCAGGCGGTAGCGCTGCAATGGATGGAAACATTCGGCATAGCACACCTGCAATCACGTCTGTTTTTTTCGCTCTCATCCGGCGAACAACGACTGGTGCTGCTGGCCCGTGCTTTTGTGAAAGATCCTGATTTGCTGATTTTGGATGAACCTCTGCACGGACTCGATCTGAATAATAAACGAAAGGTGGCTGCTATTATTGATGCTTTTTGTAAACGCGAAAATAAAACGATGATTTATGTCACCCATTATCTGCAGGAACTGCCGGCCTGTATTAGCCGGACTTATCATTTAAATAAACAGACATAATATACTTTTATGAATTATAAACCAGTCATCTTTTGGTCGATACTATGGATAACCTTCATCACACTGTTACAATATTTCTTTAAGTATCACCTTTTCTATATCGAACAGACCCAGCTTTTTCTGTTCGACTCTGATTATTTGAGCGGACGCCTGTTTCTGCCGGGCGGTTTCTCTCTGCTGGCTGCCGAATTTTTTACACAATTCTTTTTGCAATCCTACGGCGGTCCGGTTATTGTGGCCTCACTGCTGGTCTTAGCCGGCATAAATTGTCGGTTTCTTATACGAAGTCTGGCGCCGCAATCCCATTGGTTTTTATTTGATCTACTGCCTGTATTGCCCCTGTTTTTTGTACAGTTGGATTTCAATTACCGGTTGCAGGGCACAGTGGCCTTTTTGCTTACGGTTTTTCTGTTAAATCTGTATGTACGGATTAAAAGTTTAAACCGGCGATTATCGTGGGGTATCTGTTTTGTGTTGTTACTCTTCGGGTTAACAGGTGCTGATGCAATGCTTTTTGCCGGCATGGCCTGTCTTATCGAATTGCTACGATGCGAAAGGCGCGGCTGGTATGCCCTGCTTTTGCCGGTCATCGCCGCTTTGGCGGGATTGCTGGCTGTTCGCACGGGCGCAATGGGCGAATTCAGGTTTGCCTTTTCTCCCGCACTTTATTATCACGACGGCTTGTTGCCGAAACCGATTCTCTATCTGACCTGGGTTGCACTACCTGTTGCTGTTACGGCAGCGTTTCTGCTGGATAAACTGGTGCATGTCAGTCGTAAGGCATGGCAGGCTCTTCTCTGTCTTTTACAGCTGGTTGTCATCGTTTTACTCTTGTTTTGGGGCGTTCCGCATTATGGCGATTTTAATGCCCTGCGCGTGAAGGCGCTCGATTATTTTGCCCGCAACGGACAATGGGATAATTCGATTGCGCTCTGTCAGGGTAAACTGACCAATTACATCGATATCAATCAGCTGAATATGGCGTTGGCCAATAAAGGCATATTGGCCGAACGCATGTTCTTTTTTGATCAGCGAAACCTGCAGGGACTGATTATTCCGTGGAATAAAACAGAAAATATTTCCGTGTTACTCAGTGATATCTATTATACTGCCGGAGCTGTAGCTTTGTCGCAACAAATGGCATTCGAAGCATATGTGAGCAGCATCGAAAATGCCAATCCGCGAATGCTGAAGCGACTGGTACAGACCAATCTTATTCTGGGCGAATATGCCGTAGCCGAAAAATACCTGGATCTGTTGGATAAAACCTACAGTTATAGTGATTGGTCTGAAGCACAACGACGTTTTTTATATCGCGACGATCTGCTTATGCAGGATGAAGAATATGCACTAAAACGCAACAGTCTGCCGCTGCAAAACCGACTGGCGCAGACACAGGGCATAGTAGCCGATTTTGAACAACTGATCGAAGCAAACCCGCAGAACAAAGCCGCCATGCATTATCTGGGCGCTTCATATCTGCTGGCGAAAGATCTTCGCGGTTTTCAGGATTTTCTTGCCCGCTATTATGGAACGGAGGCAATGCCTGTTCTTCCATTGCACTTTCAGGAAGCTGTATTGATTCTGACCGAAGAAGATCCCGAAATAATAAACCGGTTCCCGGTTTCAGGACAGGTTAAAATGCGCTTCGCCGATTATAAAACACAAACACTGGCCAATCGCGGACAGGCTGATTTACAGCAAATCCTGTATAAATCGTTTGGAAATAGTTACTGGTATTTTTATATGTTTAAGTCATGAAAAGCAAACACTATATACCCTTTGTTTTTGCAACACTCCTGATCCTTTTTTCGGGCAGTTGCAAGCAGGCGCCGGTTTCTTCCGGTATCATTGATCAACAACCGGATATTTTTCCCGATTATCTCGATGTAACCATTCCGTCTAATATTGCACCGCTTAATTTTAAGCTGATTTCGCATCCAAAAGAGGCCTTTTTGCAAGTGCAGACAGCAACTGATGCTTTTACTGTCTTTGCGAAAGACGGACGATTTAAATTGCCGCAGCGAAAATGGAAACGCCTCTTACAGCATGCTGCATCCGATTCGATACAATTAACTATTTCGGTAAAAGATCAGCAGGGTTGGCAAAGCTATCAGTCTTTTTACTGGTATATTGCGCC
>CAMTPG010000370.1 GCA_947074335.1 uncultured Parabacteroides sp. | reverse complement strand
TTTTTAAGTAACTGAAAACAAATGATTCTGGAAACTCTCAAACAAAAAGTTTTGGGCGGTGAATTGCTCAGTGAAACCGAAGCGCTTCAGCTGGCTCAATATCCCGACAAAGAGGCGCTTTATGAAGCAGCTCATCAGCTGACACGCCATTTTATGGGAAACAAATTCGACACCTGCTCGATTGTAAATGCCAAAAGCGGCAATTGTAGTGAAGATTGTAAATGGTGTGCCCAATCGGGACATTATAACACGAAAGTGGAATTATATCCGCTGCTTCCCGCCGATGAGTGTGTGCGTCATGCCATGCATAATGACAAGCAGGGCATCGGACGTTTTGCCCTGGTAACGAGTGGTAAGCGTGTTTCGAAAACTGATTTAAATCTGATTTGTGAAACGGTGCGTTCCATCAAGTCGGCTTGCGGTATTAAATGCTGTGCCTCGATGGGATTATTGACACCCGAACAGTTGCAGGATTTATACGACAGCGGCGTGGAGAATTATCACTGTAATATCGAGACAGCTCCCTCCTATTTCCGGACTTTGTGTACAACACATACCATCGAACAGAAAATGGAAACCATCAATGCGGCACGCGAAATCGGATTCCGAATCTGCTCGGGTGGTATTATCGGCATGGGCGAGACAATAGAGCAACGCATCGAAATGGCCTGCTTTCTGCAAAAAGAGGGAATAAAATCGATTCCGATCAATTTGTTACAACCCATTCCGGGAACTCCGCTGGGTGATTCTGCACCCTTATCGGATGAAGAGTTTCTGACTACCATTGCCTTGTTTCGTTTTATCAATCCCGATGCCTATCTGCGTTTCTCGGGTGGTCGAATTCAGATGAGCGAGGCAACACAACGCAAAGCATTGCATATCGGCGTAAATGCTGCCATCATCGGCGATTTACTGACTACGATCGGAAGCCGGGTGGCAGAAGATAAAATCCTGTTTACATCAGAAGGCTATTCACTGACTGAAAATACCGATTGGGAACAATGACAACGGCCGAATTACTACAAACAGACAGAGAGCATATCTGGCATCCGTATACTTCCACCATCAATCCGTTGCCGGTATTTCCGGTGGAACGGGCCGATGGTTTTATCATCACACTCAAAGACGGACGCCAACTGATCGACGGTATGTCGTCGTGGTGGGCTGCCGTTCACGGCTATAATCATCCCGTGCTTAATGCGGCTGCCGAAGCGCAGTTGCATAAAATGAGTCATATCATGTTTGGCGGTTTTACACACGAACCGGCGGTGGAACTGGCATCGAAACTCTTACAGGTATTGCCTCCGGTTCTGGATAAAATCTTTTTTGCCGACAGCGGCTCGGTTGCCGTGGAGGTGTCACTCAAAATGGCCATTCAGTATCAACAGGCAAAAGGCAAACAGAAGAAACATAAATTTGCAGCCATCCGCAACGGATATCATGGCGATACATGGCATGCCATGTCGGTTTGCGATCCGGTAACCGGCATGCACGGACTTTTTGCCGGAAGTTTGCCGGTTCAGTATTATCTGCCTCAACCCACAGTTCGTTTTCAGGATGCATGGGATGATACGGCCATTGAGCCGTTGAAGCAGTTACTCGAAGAAAAATCTGACGAACTGGCCGCGCTGATTCTCGAACCCGTGGTACAGGGAGCCGGCGGTATGTATTTTTATTCGCCCGAATATCTGAAGCGGGCACGCGAATTGTGCAGTGCTTATGATGTATTGCTTATTTTCGATGAAATCGCTACCGGTTTCGGACGAACCGGGAAATTCTTTGCCCTGGAACATGCCGGTGTGGTGCCTGATATCCTTTGTATCGGCAAAGCGCTGACCGGCGGATATATGACACTCTCGGCAACGATTACCACTGCAGCTATAGCCAACACCATTTGCAGTGGCGAAGCGGGTTGCTTTATGCACGGCCCTACATTTATGGGAAATCCGCTGGCTTGTGCCGTGGCTTCGGCCTCATTGTCGTTGTTGCAGGAAAGCAACTGGCAGGAAAAGGTGCAGCGCATCGAAAAACAATTACGCGAGGAACTGGCTCCGGCTGCCGCGTTATCAACAGTACATGAGGTGCGTGTATTGGGAGCTATCGGTGTAATCGAAATGAAAGATCCGGTCAATATGGCTGTGCTTCAGCAGCAATTTGTGGATGAAGGCATCTGGGTGCGACCTTTCGGCAAACTGGTTTATCTGATGCCGCCGTTTATCATCACACCCGAAGCATTAAGCCGCCTGACACAGGGATTATTAAATGTATTAAGTAAATCATGAAAGATTATCAACTGAAACTGGATGAACTGGCAAAAGCCGGTAATCTGCGTCAACTGCCAGAGGCTGATTGCGACGGACGCTGGGTATGGAAAGCCGGTAATCGGATGCTGAATCTGTCATCGAACGATTATCTCGGGCTGGCAACTGATCAGATACTGCGCAAAACCTTTCTGGAGCACTTATCCGAAAATGAATTGCCTTTTTCGTCATCCTCTTCGCGTTTACTCACCGGCAATTTTCCGGTTTATCGCGAACTGGAGCAGTTGCTTTGCAGGCTGTTTGACCGCGAAGCTGCGCTGTTATTCAACAGCGGTTATCATGCCAATACGGGAATTTTACCTGCGCTGGCTGATAAACAAACCCTGATTCTGGCTGATAAACTGGTACATGCCAGTCTGATAGACGGCATTCTGCTTAGCGGTGCCCCATTTCAGCGTTATCGCCATAATGATTATGAACAGCTTGAAAAACTAATTCATAAAAATGCCGGTCAATATGAACAACTGATTGTTGTAACCGAAAGCATTTTCAGTATGGATGGAGATGTAGCCGATCTGAACCGGTTGGTTGCCCTGAAAAAGCAATATCCGCAGGTTGTGCTTTATGTTGATGAAGC
>CAMTPG010000369.1 GCA_947074335.1 uncultured Parabacteroides sp. | reverse complement strand
TTTTTATCCTGCATCAAACGAGTAACTTCGTCCGAATAGTTATTATTAAAAGCTAATAAGCGTTTAAAATCTAACTGCCCGATAACATCATGTGCCAGAGCTGACAGGGAAAAATTCAGCCCGATCAGCATGAAACTTAATGATAATAATATGTGTTTTTGCTTAGTACCGGTATACATAGTTTGTTATTCGTTTCCGAATGCAAATATATAAACAATATCATCAACAAAACAATACCATTTTATCAAAATCAAATGTATTTGAGTTATTTATACAACCCAATCAATCTACCTTATTGTAATATTTACAAACGGAAATTACTTACAAAATAAGCTATCTCATAATTCTTAATTGTATCAATTATTCTGGTCAATGGATCATAAACAGGTAGAAAATCACGACAAAACATGTTGTAAAGCATTTTTTAGATAACTGTTAAAATAAATTGCACATTCATTTTAAACCAATTCAGATTACTTTCAACTTAAAAGCATTCTTCCAAAATATTGCTAAAACAACTAAATATCCTTATTTTTGTTCTCTTTAAACAAATAAAAACTGTAGAAGATGAAAAAGTGGTTTGCTGCATTTTGTATGGCAATATGTGCTTTTGTGTTTTTGCCCTTGCATGCGCAAGAGACAGAGACTTTGGTGCTGATTGATACCGATATGGGAAAGATTAAAGTAAAATTGTATAATGATACGCCGCAACACCGCGACAACTTCATTAAACAAATAAACGAAAACAGATACGACGGATTGCTCTTTCACCGCATCATCAAACAGTTTATGATTCAGGCCGGCGATATCAATTCGAAAGATGCTCCGATGGATCAGCATTTGGGCGACGGTGATCTGGATTATACCATTCCGGCCGAAATCGTTTATCCCAAATATTTTCACAGCCGCGGTAAATTATGTGCAGCTCGTGTGGGCGATGCCGAAAATCCGGAACGCGCTTCATCAGCTACCCAGTTTTACATTGTAACGGGTAAATATTTTACCGAACACGAACTGAATAAAATGGAAAAAGAGCAGGGTGTTACATTTACACCCGAACAGCGAGAGGCCTATATGCTGCAAGGCGGAACTCCTCACCTGGACGATAAATATACCATCTTTGGCGAAGTGGTAAGCGGCATGAAAGTAGTGGAGAAAATGGAGCTTACCGGTACTGATCCGAAAGATCGTCCGCTTAAAAACATCAAAATCAAATCAATGAAGATCGTTACTAAATGATCATTAATACAAAAACAAAATGGATACACAAGCAAAAGAAACAATGGTTTTAATGGATACCACAATGGGTCCGATTACATTGAAATTGTATAATGATACGCCAAAACACCGTGACAATTTTATCAAACTGGCTAAAGAGGGTCAGTATAACGGTTTATTGTTTCACCGTGTTATCAAAGATTTTATGATTCAGGGCGGCGATGTCACTTCTAAAGATGCGCCGATCAATAAACAGCTGGGTGCCGGCGATTTAGGTTATACGATTCCGGCCGAAATCGTTTATCCCAAATATTTTCATAAAAAAGGAGCGCTTTGTTCTGCCCGTACCGGCGACGAAGTGAATCCGGAACGCGCCTCTTCTGCGTCTCAGTTTTATATTGTAACAGGCAAAAAATATACGGCTGCCGAACTGAACCAAATGGAGAAACAATTGGAAAACCGATTGAAACAGGAGATTTTCGCCAAACTGCAGGCCGACAATAAAACAAAGATCATGGAACTCTATCGCAGCGGCGATAAGGAAGAGCTGGCTATTCTGCGCGATACAATGATCGGAAAAACCGAACTGGAAGCCGAGAAACGCAAAGACGAAGCAAAAATTCCGGCCGATATTCGTGAAACGTATATGACGATTGGCGGCGTTCCTTTCCTCGACAATCAATATACTGTATACGGAGAAGTTGTGGAAGGCATGGATGTGGTAGATAAAATACAGGAGGTTAAAACCAATAAACAGGATCGTCCGCTCGAAAATATTGTCATTAACTCGGTGACTGTGATTGAATGACGCGATTCGCTTCCTATAAAAAACACTATAAAGAAACAATACGCCTGGGTGTCCCGATTATGTTGGGACAACTGGGCATTATTATTGTAGGCTTTGCCGATAATATAATGGTAGCCCATCACAGCACATCCGAGCTGGCTGCGGCTTCGTTTGTAAATAACTTTTTCAATCTGGCTTTTATTTTCGGCATCGGGTTTTCGTACGGATTAACACCTGTAATTGGCGGCATGTTTGCCAATAATGCAATGCGCGATGCAGGCGAGACGTTAAAGAACAGTTTGCTGATCAACCTGATAACCGGCATTGTACTCAGTTTGCTGATGGGATTATTACTGCTCAATATAGGCAAACTGAATCAGCCCGAGGAGCTTATTCCCATTATCATTCCTTATTATTCGATTCAGCTGCTATCGGTTATTTTCACCATGTTGTTTAATTCGTTTAAACAATTCAGCGACGGCACGACAGATACGCTGACGCCGATGTGGATTATGCTGGGATCGAATCTCTTCAATATTATCGGCAATTATCTGTTGATTTTCGGGAATTTCGGATTTCCGGAGCTGGGACTCACCGGTGCGGGAATTTCAACACTGAGCAGCCGTATTCTGGCATTGGCCGTATTCTGTCTGCTGTTCTTTTTCCGAAAACACTATCGGATGTATCGCGAAGGATTCAGTCGCGGCACGGTAAACCGGAAATCGGTTACGCAGCTGATCAAACTGGGTTTACCCGTTGGTTTACAAATGGGCGTGGAAACGGCATCGTTTAGTCTGAGTGTTTTGCTGATGGGCTGGCTGGGCAGCATTGCACTTGCCGCACATCAGGTGGTAAGTGTTATCACCACGCTTGGATTTATGGTGTATTACGGCATTG
>CAMTPG010000368.1 GCA_947074335.1 uncultured Parabacteroides sp. | reverse complement strand
GATATAAGTTGCGGATGTAGAAGCATCTCGGTGATTAGGAGAAGGGTTAACAGAGGTGTTGAAATACCAGGAGGAAGATCCGCTTCTGATGGCATACACCTCATAGTCATTTCCATCGTCGTTAGCGCTGCGGGTGTTGATGTTGTCGCGCAATGTTTTAAACCCGATTGTTTGAAGGTCTGAAGAATTGTTGATTTCATCGACAACAGGGTTGGAGCAACCTGAAAAAATAAATCCAAATACTACAAGTAAACACAATAACCTTTTCATAAATATAATATTTTAAAATGATATGTTCTAAAGCATTTTAAATAGAAAAAGGTTTAAAATTTTAGAAAATATTCATTTTAAATAAAAATAATAAACACAACATATATTATCTAAAATAATGATTAAATTAAGATTTAGTAGTGTTTTCAATACATTTCAGCATTTGGACATAGTTTGGGAAAGTGTTAATTTGTAATATTGTTTAAATGAATCTAAAAAAAAATTGAATCTTCGAGTTTCTGATCGTTTTTTTGTTCCTTTGATTATATCCGTAAATTGGATCAAATCAATAGAAGTTTGCTCATTGAGATTGTTTCGGCAAATCAAAAAATACGGTTTCTGATTAATTTGTAAACATGGAATATCGATTAAATAAATACATAAGCAGCTCGGGGATTTGTTCGCGCCGCGAAGCAGATCGTTTTATTGAACAGGGTAATGTAACAATCAACGGCAAACGGGCCGAACTGGGCATGCGTGTGCTTCCGGGCCAGCAGGTGCGTGTGAACGGACAGCTGGTGGTGCATGATGTGGACCCGGTGTATATTGCTTTTAATAAACCTACGGGTATTGTTTCTACTACCGATACGCGCGAACGGGATAATATTGTGGATTATATCGGGCACGAACAGCGTATTTTTC
The DNA here is from genome assembly GCA_947074335.1 of uncultured Parabacteroides sp. Lineage (GTDB taxonomy): Bacteria > Bacteroidota > Bacteroidia > Bacteroidales > Tannerellaceae > Parabacteroides. The sequence goes on along the minus strand of CAMTPG010000368.1, from coordinate 2,003 downwards.
CGGTAGGCAGGCTGGATAAGGATTCGCAGGGTTTGATTTTGCTGACCAACGACGGCGATATTATCAATAAGATTCTGCGTGCCGGGAATAATCATAAAAAAGAATATCTGGTAACCGTGGATCGTCCGTTTGGGGATGATTTTCTGGTACGTATGTCGCAGGGTGTTCCGATTCTCGACCGCGTAACACGAAAATGCGAGTTGCGGCGTATTTCGCCCCAACAGTTTCATATCACGCTTACGCAGGGATTGAACCGTCAGATTCGCCGGATGTGCGAATATTTCGGGTTTGAAGTGACGAAACTCGAACGTACGCAGATTATGCACATCAAACTGGGTAATCTGAAGAAGGGAAGCTGGCGTAATCTTACCGAAAGTGAGCTGGAGACGCTGTTTGATCTGATCGAGGATTCTGAAAATACGGTGAAACCGAAAAAGACGGCAGCTGCTAAAGCGGAGGGCGGAAGTAAAACGAAAGCAGCAGCAAAACCGAAAGCGGGAGCGGGAAGTAGCAGCAAAACGGGATCGGATATACGCGTAGCCTCGAAAGGTTCAGCAAGAGCGGAAGCTCCGCGCGGCCATGGCGGCGGAAAAACCGGAACACGCGGTGCAGCAAAGGGCAAGTCGGCTCAATCCGGAAAAGGGTTTGCAACGGAGAAAAAAGCAACGGCAGGCCGGAACACGCCGGTGGTTAAAAGCAACCGGTCGGGCGAGCGAAGTGCTTCTACCAGTAGGAATATGGCGCCGGGTCGCGATGCCACATCTTCGGGTCGGAATGCTTCGGGACGAAGTACAGGTGCAGCTGCACGCGGCAAATCGAATGCGAAACGGCGGTGATCCTGCCGGGATACTTTTGTGTAAAAGTATTGTAAAGACTTGATTACTCTTAAATAAAACAGTATATTGCCTGCTGTTTAACACATTTAATCGTATGAAAATTAAAAGCACGTTTACTTTTCTGGCGCTGTTTATGGCTGCCCAGGCTTTCCCTTGTACTCGTTTTGTGTATAAAAATGACTGCAATCAGGTTCTGACGGCAAGAACGCTCGACTGGCAGGAGGATATGGGCTCGAATATCTGGGTTTTTCCACGCGGTATGCATCGCACAGGTGTGGCCGGTCCCAATTCGCTGGCCTGGGATTCCAAATATGGTTCTGTAATTACTACGGGTTATGATATTTGTTCGGCCGACGGCATGAACGAAAAAGGGCTTTCGGCTAATCTGCTCTGGCTCACCGAAAGCGAATATCCGCCTTTCGATATCAATACGCCGGCGATGTCTGTTGCTGTCTGGCCGCAGTATCTGCTTGATAATTTTGCATCAGTTGCCGAGGCTGTGGAGGCGTTATCGGATCCGGGTTTTATTGTGCTCACCGATAAGGTGCCGGGTATGGATAAGCAAGCCAACTTTCATGTATCGCTTTCCGACGGAACAGGCGATAATGCCATTCTCGAATACATCGACGGGAAACTGAATGTGTGGCATGATCCGGCTTATACGGTGCTCACCAACTCGCCGGAGTTTTCGAAACAGCTGGCGGTGCAGAATTATGGCAAAGAGGTTTACGGACTGAATAATATTCCGGGTTCTAATCTTTCGTCGGATCGTTTTATCCGTACGGCGTTTTATCTGGATAAATTGCCGGTGAGCTGCGATTCGGTTACTTCGGTTGGAGCTGTACTGAGTCTGATCCGTAACAGTTCGGTGCCGTTCGGTATTTCTACGCCGGATAAGCCCAATATTTCTACCACACAATGGCGTACCATTGCCGATAACAGCAATAAACGGTATTTCTTCGAGTCGACACTTGCACCCAATCTGGTCTGGATGGATATCGCCGATTTTGATTTGAGCGAAAATGCCAAACCCAAGAAATATACAGTGAAGGATAATCATCTGGCTGCCGGCAATATCAGTGCGCTGTTTGTTGAGGCCGAACCTTTCGGGTTTGCAGGATTGCCTTAATTTGTTTGCGGAATCGGCTCAATCGATTGTTTGATTGA
>CAMTPG010000367.1 GCA_947074335.1 uncultured Parabacteroides sp. | reverse complement strand
AAAAATACCCGGCGCTTCGTTTTAAACTCTATATTGCACACTCCGAAAAACAGAGCGATGCCTTTCTTTATAACTGACGTGGCATATTTACCTCCCACATCTCTTCGAGGGTTGCTTTTTCGCCGGCCATAAATGCACGCCAGGCATATTCCGTAAAATTACGCATCATATCACCTGTAATATGTGGCGGCATCAGCAATGAATTCGGATTGACCAGCACATCGATCAAAACCGGACCATCATACAGAAAAGCCTCATCCAGAAGTGTATCCAGCTCGCCCGGTTCGGTAATACGTATGCCTTTCATACCGATTGATTCGGCCATTTCGGCAAAGTTAGCCTGTTTTAAATCCAGTGAATAATCAATTAAGCCTTCCGATTTCATTTCGAGTGCCACAAAATCTAACCGCCCATTGTTAAATACCACGATTTTTATCGGCAGCTTTTCGCGCATAACGGTCAGTATATCGCCCATCAGCATGGTAAAACCGCCATCACCGCACATCGCCACAACCTGTTTATCCGGATAGGCCGCCTGCATACCGATTGCACTCGACAATGCATTAGCCATCGTACCATGCATACACGAATGATACAATTTACGCATGCCCAGACTCTGAATATATTTCGACATATAGGCCCACGGTGTTCCCACATCTGCCACAACCATCGCATCGTAATGCATTTTCTTATCAATCATATACGATAAGGTTTCGGGGAAAACATGCAACGGATCATCGGGGCGCTGTGTAGCCAGATTCCTGACATGTTGCTGACATTCATTATATTTCTCTGTCATCTTTGTGGCAAAGGTATCATCTGTCTTTTCGGTGATTTGTCCGTCCAGCGCCAGCAATGTATCTTTAATATCACCGATTACACCCAGATTAACCCAATGCCTTAACCCCAGATTGCATCCGTTTATATCAATCTGAATAATTTTGCATTGATCCGGATAAAAGTTGGTAAAGGCAAATCCGGTTCCCAGCAACAACAGCAAATCACACTCGTGCAAAGCCTCCAGACAAGATTTGTGTCCCATTAACCCGTTCATACCCACCGGATAAGGATTGTCATAATCAAACACATGCTTTCCACGGAAGGCCCAGCCTACGGGTGCTTTCAGTTTTTTAGCCAAGGCCATCACCTCATCGTGTGCGCCTTCGCAGCCTTTACCACCGTAAATAACCACTTTCGAAGCTTCGTTAATATCATTTGCCATTATCTGCAATTCCTGTTCGGACGGAATAACCGTTACTTTCGGAATTTTGGGTAACAAAACCGGTTTATCGAATTCGAGAGTTGCCGTATATAAATCTTCGGGAATGATGATTACAGCGGCGCCTTTCCGGATCAATGCTGTTTGCATGGCTGTGCCCAGCAGGGCAGGAAGTTGTTCGGGTGTACGCAGAATGGCGCAGTAATGACTACAAGACGAAAATACGGTATGTAAATCGGTTTCCTGATTCACCCGCAATCCGATTTCATCCCGTTTTACATGTGTTGCGATGTAAAGTACCGGACTGTTATTACGATGCGCATCATACAATCCGTTGAGCGGATGAATACTGCCCGCTCCGATCGATCCCAGACACACAGCCAGTTCGCCACTGAATTGTGCATCGCCGCCCGCAGCAAAACCGCCGGCCTCTTCATGGCAGAGATGAATTACACGAACACCACTCTTTTTCAACGCCTGAATCATCTGCGTTGATCCGCAACCCTTCATTCCATATGCTCTTTTAACTCCGGCCGAGACTAAGGTTTGCGCAATTATATCGTTTAGTTGCATTATCATAACATTAGCATGTTTTTATTATTACTGATCTTGAAGTTAAAAAAGCGCTTTTTCATCGTAAAGCGTAACATCCACATCCAATAAGGCTGCACCTTTGGTATTAAGCCATTCGTTCATGGCCGAATCCAGCTCGTCGAATAAAGCAACATGTTGTGCAACTAATCCCAAATGAGTAGCAATTCCCGCAAAATCGGTTTTTGCCAGCGAGCAATCGGCAGTATCGTCTGCATCAGTTGCATCCGTTGCCATTGTACCCGAAGTATTTAATACTAAGATTTTAATATCCAGATTCATCTGAAGCACGGTCAGTAAATCGCCCAGCAACATAGACAAACCTTTGCCGGTGCAAACTGCAATCAGCTGGCGGTTTTCGGTTGCCGATGCTACACCGAAAGCCAGCGGCAAAGCACTGCCTTCAGAGGCATAAACAGCCGACTGAATAAATTGTCGCTCGGCTGTAGGTTCAATATAAGCCGCAGTGAGTGTGGCAGCCATTCCTGCATCGGTTGTAAAAATGGCATTTTGTGCTGCTTTATTATTCAACAGTTTAATCAGATATTCGCATTTTATCACGCCCTTTTCATCCGATATATTGGTGGCGGCAGCTGTTTGTTTCTGTATCAGTTTATCGTAAGCCGCTGCCGTATCCTGTCCGAATTGTTTATCCGTTTTATCCTGAATAAGCGGCAACAAGGCTTTCAATGTATCATGATAAGTACCCATAAGCGGCATATCCACACGATGACGGCCGCCCAGATTAACACCGTCTTTTTCGAGTTGAATAATTTTAGCCTCTGTATCCCAGATAGCTTCGGGCGCATGATGCATATTTATGGTAAATAAAACATCGGCCTGCTGTATTGCCTCTTTTTGCCAGGTAGGATAAAAGCGGTTTACACAACCCAACGGATACTGATTATCGAACGCCAGCAGCTCTTTACTGCGTAAATTCCAACCCAGCGGAGCATTCAGTTTTGCGGCTAATTGCTTGATCTGACTGGCTGTAACCGGGCAGTCCACATCTGCAATAATGGCTGTTTTAACCGAATTGTTTAATAAGTCGGCCGTAGCTTTCAAATCGTCGGCCGAAGGTAAAACAACCGGATGTGCATAATGCGGT
>CAMTPG010000366.1 GCA_947074335.1 uncultured Parabacteroides sp. | reverse complement strand
TCTGCTTTTATCCGGAACATCCGGCTCAAAACAGCCTGTAAGATTATTGAGGAGAAAAAACAAATTCGCATTTCCGAGCTGGCCTATGCGGTAGGTTTTAATGATCCGAAATATTTTAGTTTATGCTTTAAAAAGGAGTTTGGTTTGTTACCGACAGATTATATTGAAAAATATTTATCTGAAACATCAGAAGAGATAACAGCAGAGAATTAAACGTCAAAAAACAGAACGTCAAAAGAGTAATTATAGTTTAAGTTGGAGTAATTAAGTGATTTAAGCAATTAGTTTAATGAAATTTCTACCTTTTTGAACGCATTGTAGAGTTCGAAATCTTATTAATTCATCACATTTGCCTGCACGAAAAAACTTGCAATGTTTAATTTTAAACAATTAAATTCATGAAAACACAACGTATGGTGTTAGTGGCTGCACTTTTAAGCGGAAGCACATGTATGCTGGCTTATGCAGACGCTAATCGCAATGCAACCCCAAACCCGCATGTCGCAGCTTTAACACAACAAACAAGAAAAGTAAGCGGCGTAGTAACCGATGATTATGGTCCTGTAACAGGCGCATCCGTCATTGTGAAAGGAACAGCTAATGGCACAATTACCGATCTGGATGGTAATTTTACCTTAGAAGATGTGAAAGATGGAGATGTAATTCAAATCTCTTTCATCGGATATATGACTAAAGACATTACCTACAACGGACAAACTTCGCTTTCGATACAGTTAGCAGAAGATACCCAGAAACTGGATGAAGTAGTGGTAGTAGGTTTTGGTACCCAGAAAAAAGTGAATTTAACCGGTTCGGTAGGAACTGTAAGTGCCGATGCACTCGAAGCCCGTCCGGTTGTCAATGCAGCTCAGGCTTTGCAGGGATTGGTTCCCGGTTTACAGATTACGCAATCGGGCGGTAGTTTAGAAACAAATCCCAGCATTAATGTGCGTGGTACGGCCACAATCGGTCAGGGCTCAACAGGCAGTCCGCTGATTTTGATCGATGGCATGGAAGGTGATATTAACACGGTCAATCCGCAGGATATCGAAAACATTTCGGTATTGAAAGATGCTGCCTCTTCGGCCGTTTATGGATCTCGTGCTCCTTTTGGTGTAATTTTGATCACCACAAAAAGTGGTAAAGCCGGCAAAGCATCTATCAATTATAATAATAACTTCCGCTTTAACTCGGCAACCAATATGCCGAGCATGATGGATTCATATACATTCGCTACCTATTTCAATGATGCGTATGCCAATGCGAACTGGGGTGTTTTCTTTACGGACGAACATTTACAGCGTATCAAAGATTTCCAGAACGGAACTATAACTTCTACCATTCCGGCAAATGGTCAATACTGGCAGGATGGTTATGGTTATGGTAATGATAATGTAGACTGGTACAAGGCATTATATAAAAAACATACCTTCTCGCAGGAACATAATATCAGTATGAATGGCGGTGCCGAAAAGGTAAGTTATTATGTTTCGTTTAACTTCCTGGATCAGGACGGTTTGATGAAGTTTGGCGATGAAGGTTATAAACGTTATGCTTCTACGGCAAAAATCAATGCACAGCTTACCGACTGGGCACGATTCAATTACTCCATGCGTTTTACACGCACTGATTATGAACGTCCGTCGGCACTGACAAACAGTCTGTATTCGGATCTGGCTCGTCAGGGTTGGCCCACATTGCCGCTTTACGATCCGAACGGACATCTTTATTCTTCGCCTTCTCCTGCTTTGGGGCTGGCTACGGGAGGAACCGACAGAACGCAGACTGACAACACTTATCAGCAGATCTCTTTGATTCTGGAGCCGATAAAAAACTGGACTACGCATGTGGATTTCAATTATCGTATTCTTTCGGCCAACCGGCATTGGGATTCTCATCAGACCTATAATCATGATGTAGATGGTAATCCTGTGCTGTATAATCAAGGATCGAATGTGCACGAAGATTATCATAAAGAAAACTATTATAACTTCAATGTATTTTCCGAATATTTCCATACTTTCAATGATGCGCATAATCTGAAAGGTATGATTGGTTTCCAGATGGAAAACATGAAAAAGAAAGTTTTCGGTTTACAGCGTAACGGTATCATCATTGATGATCTGCCCGAAGTAGATAATACAACAGGAAACGGACCCGACGGTTCGCCGATCACACCTTCGGTAAACGGAGCAACTTATTCGTGGAGTACAGCCGGATTCTTCGGTCGTATCAATTACGATTATAAAGGCCGCTATCTGGCTGAAGTGAACCTGCGTTACGACGGAACTTCACGTTTCCGTAAAAATGAGCGCTGGAATTTATTCCCCTCTTTCTCACTGGGATGGAATGTGGCTCGCGAAGCTTTTTGGGAAGATAATCTGGATATCCTGAGCACTTTCAAACTGCGTGCCTCGTATGGTGAGCTGGGAAACCAGAATACAGACAGTTGGTATCCTACCTATCAGATAATCGATTATAAAACATCACAAGGTTCATGGCTGCAAAACGGTGCTTTAACCAATGTGGCTTATGTTCCGGCTCTGATCAGTAGATCATTAACCTGGGAACGCGTGAAAAACTGGAATCTCGGTGTGGATGTGGCTGCCTTCAATAATCGTTTGAATGCTACATTCGATACTTATGTGCGTAAAACACTCGATATGGTAGGTCCTGCTCCTGAACTTCCTGATATTCTGGGTATTGAAGTGCCGGTAACCAATAATACCGACTTAAAAACATATGGTTGGGAATTGCAGTTAACCTGGAATGATCGCCTGAAAAACGGTTTGAATTACAGCGCTACCTTCTCGCTGGCGGATGCACGCACTAAAATTACCCGTTATCCGAACGAAACAGGTTCATTAAGTTCTTATTATTCCGGTCAGATGCTCGGCGAAATCTGGGGTTACGAAACT
>CAMTPG010000365.1 GCA_947074335.1 uncultured Parabacteroides sp. | reverse complement strand
TGTATTTTGATTTCTATCAGGCGGAACCCAAAACACAACCTTATGCCATTGGCGGTTATACACCGATAAAAAAAGTATATAGTTATAATCCGGTGCCGGCAGATTCGCTGACTACGGAAGAACAAAAACATATCTTAGGCGTACAGGCAAATACATGGACAGAATATATTCCGGATGAAGCACATTTAGAATATATGATGTTCCCGCGCGCACTTGCCGTTGCCGAAATTGGCTGGACTCCTCAGGAACTTCGTACCTGGGAAGATTTCAAACCCCGTATGAATGCACATATTCCCCTTTTGCAACAGCAGGGAATCAATACTTTCACGCTTTCAGATGAACTGGAAATGCTTATGGAAGTAGATACAATCAACAAAACTATCACAGTCTTCATGGATGCAGAGAAATTTCCTGCCGAAGTACGTTATACTACCGACGGTTCTGTACCTACCGCTCAATCGGCATTATATACATCGCCTGTTTTAGTGACGGATTCTGCACATATTGTTGCAGCCATTTTCTCGGAAGGTGTATTGCAGGGAACGCCGACAGAAAAGAAAGTAGATTATCACCGCGGGATTAATAAACCGATTCTCTATAACAGTAAGTTGTATTCCGGATATATGGCAGGTGGCAAAAATGCATTGCTTGACGGATATCGAGGCGGATTAACTTATCTGGACGGACGCTGGCAGGGTTATCTGAACGATCTGGATTGTGTGATCGATATGGAAGAGGTAACCACCATTCAGAAAGTTTCAATCCGTTTCATGCAGCTAATCGGTCCGGGTGTATTTCAGCCGGGCACTGTCGAACTGCTTACTTCCGAAGATGGTGTAAACTTTACATCACAGGAAATTGTTCCCACAGAAATTGATGCAACTAATCCGGATCTGCTTTTTCAGGAATATATTTTTAACGGTAACTGGAAAGCCCGATATGTACAATTGAAAGCAACCGAAGTAAATCGTGCATTTATTTTTGCCGATGAAATTGTGATCTGGTAATTAATAAGCATTTTAACTCAAAAAATAAAATACAAATGAAAAGAATTATGACGGCCTTTCTGCTTTGTTGCGGTGCACTTACAGCATTTGCACAACAACCGGCAGATTATGTGAATCCGTTTATCGGCACCAGCAATTATGGTACGACAAATCCCGGGGCCATTTGTCCTCAGGGAATGATGAGTGTGACTCCTTTCAATGTAATGGGTTCCAAAACCAATAAATTTGATAAAGACAGCCAGTGGTGGTCTGCTCCTTATACTTCGGATAATGATTATTTCACCGGCTATTCGCATGTAAATCTGAGCGGCGTAGGTTGTCCGGATATGGGTAGTTTGTTGTTGATGCCTACAACCGGCGAAGTCAATGTAGATTATCATGAATATGGCAGTAAATATAAAGATGAAACGGCAACTGCCGGTTATTACAGCAATTTCCTGACGAAATATGGTATTAAGACCGAAGCAACTGCCAGCATGCGTACAGGATTGACCCGTTTTACTTTCCCAAAGGGGCAAAGTAATCTGTTACTGAATCTGGGTGAAGGTTTGACAAACGAATCCGGAGCCACAGTCCGCATGGTGAGCGATACCGAAATAGAAGGCAGCAAACTGTTAGGTTCTTTTTGTTATAATCCGCAGGCTGTTTTTCCGATTTACTTCGTGATGAAGGTAAGCAAAGCGCCCAAACAACTGGGATATTGGAAAAAACAGCGGGAAATGCAAGGCGTGGAAGCCGAATGGGATATTCACTCAGGTAAATACAAATTATACACCAGTTATACCCGCGAAATGAGCGGCGACGATATCGGTGTATGGTTTACTTATGATACCGAAGCGGATGAAGTAATTGAAGTAAAAATGGGTGTATCGTTTGTAAGCATCGAGAATGCCCGTTTGAATATGAATACCGAACAACCGGATTTTAATTTCCCCAAAGTGCACGAAAATGCATTCAATATGTGGAATAGCGATTTATCACGTGTTCAGGTTGAAGGCGGTACTTATGATGACAAAGTAATTTTCTATACCTCCATGTACCATTTGCTGATTCATCCTAATATTATTCAGGATGTAAATGGCGAATATCCGATGATGGAAAGTCTGAAAGTGGGTCACACCAACGGAAACCGTTATACTGTATTTTCACTCTGGGATACTTACCGCAATGTAAGTACAATGATGACTCTGCTTTATCCCGAAAAGCAGCTCGATATTATTCGTACCATGATCGATATGTATAAAGAGAGCGGCTGGTTGCCAAAATGGGAACTTTATGGTCGCGAAACGCTGACCATGGAAGGCGATCCCTCTATACCTTATATTACAGATGCCTATATGCGCGGTTTACGCGATTATGATGTGGAGACTGCCTACGAAGGCATGCGTAAAGGTGCAACCACACCGGGCGAATTCAATCTGTTGCGTCCTGATAATAATGATTATATGAGTCGCGGATATGTTCCGTTGCGTTCGCAGTACGATAATTCGGTTTCGCATGCACTCGAATATTATATTGCCGACTATAACCTGTCGTTACTGGCCAATGCTTTAGGTAAAAAAGAGGATGCCAAGCTGTTCCGCGAGCGCGCCATGGGATATAAAAACTATTATTGTAAAGAATACGGAACCTTCCGTCCGATTACGCCCGATGGTAAATTCCTCGATCCGTTCAACCCGTTGCAGGGCGAAAATTTCGAACCGAGTCCGGGATTCCATGAGGGCAACGCCTGGAACTATACATTCTATGTTCCGCATGATGTTTATGGTCTGGCTAAATTAATGGGCGGACAGAAAAACTTTATCAATAAATTGCAGATGGTCTTCGATCAAGGCTATAGATCGGAAGAGCACACGTCTGACCTCCAGTCACATTCAGAAATCTCGGATGCCGTCTTCTGCTTGAAAAAAAAAAAAT
>CAMTPG010000364.1 GCA_947074335.1 uncultured Parabacteroides sp. | reverse complement strand
GCTCGATGTAAATCAGGAGGTATATTTTGCCGAACTGTCATGGACACAACTCATGAAAGAAATTAAAAAAGCCAAAGTCACATTCAGCGAGATCTCTAAGTTCCCGGCTGTAAAACGCGACCTGGCTTTGTTGATCGATAAAACGGTTCAGTTCTCGGAAATCGAAAAAACAGCAGCCGACAGTGATCGTAAATTGCTGAAAGCCGTAACACTATTCGATGTTTACGAAGGTAAAAACCTGCCGGCAGGCAAAAAATCATACGCTGTAAGTTTCTATCTGCAGGATGAAAATAAAACTCTGACAGATAAACAGATTGATGCAATCATGAAAAAGATTCAAACCAATCTGGAACAGAAACTCGGTGCACAATTAAGATAATATTATATCACAACTATAAGAAACAAATAAATATGGGAAGAGCGTTTGAGTTTCGCAAAGCGAGAAAGTTTAAGCGTTGGGGCAATATGGCCCGTGTATTTACCAAATTAGGTAAGGAAATCACAATTGCTGCTAAAGAAGGTGGTTCAGATCCGGAAAGCAACCCGCGTTTGCGTGTATTGATGCAGAATGCGAAGAAAGAAAACATGCCCAAGGAAAATGTGGAGCGTGCCATTAAACGTGCTGTATCGAAGGATTTTACCGATTACAAGGAGATGAACTACGAAGGTTACGGTCCGTTTGGTATTGCAGTTTTTGTAGAAACGGCAACCGATAATACAACACGTACGGTAGCCAATGTGCGCAGTTATTTCAACAAAAACGGCGGTTCACTGGGTACAAGCGGAAGTCTGGAATTTTTGTTCGAACATAAATGTGTGTTCCACATCAACAAGAAAGAGGATATGTCGCTCGAAGATCTCGAGCTCGAACTCATTGATTATGGTGTAGATGAACTGGATGAAGATGAAAACGAAATCATCCTTTACGGTGAATTCGCCCAGAATTCGGCTATCCAGAAATACCTGGAAGAGAATGGTTTCGAAATTACAACCAGCGAATTTGTACGCATTCCGAACGATGTGAAAGAGGTAACGCCCGAACAGCGCGAACAGATTGAAAAACTGATCGATAAACTGGAAGAGGACGAAGATGTTCAGAATGTTTTCCACAATATGAAAGAAGACGAATCCGGCGACGAAGAGTAAGCCGGTTTCACTCAGTAAATAAAAAAACTGCATGCTTCCATCCGGAAGATGCAGTTTTTTTATATCGGTTATCCTTGTCGTAATGAATCGTCTTACAAATATGATATTTCCATTATCCCTTTAATCTGACAATAAAAAGCACAGCCCCGGTTTCATCCTCACCGTTAGCGGGAAAAGCTTCCTGAAGCGATTTGCCGCTTCGCAAAAAGCAGAAGGTCTGACTGTTCAGATCCATCGCCTGTAAATCGGGAACCTGTCCGGTGTTGTAAAAATTATCTGTTAATCCTGTTTTCAGCGTATAGCTGCGATGCTTCTTTTTATCATGACAAAACAGGTAGTTGTCGGTCGGATTGCCCGGATTAAATTCGCAGGAGATCAGATAGCGGGCTCCGATGCGCAGCGGCAAAATCTCATTAAACCCTTCGGGTATCTGCAGTTTATTCCGACTGAGAAGGTATAATGTATCTTCGGGTAGATAATCCGGATTTGGGGCGGCCGACTGAATATACAGTCTTTCATCAGTTACGGCCGGTTCGGGGTTCAATACATAATTGATAGCCATTCGCCCTAAATCAGTCATTTCCAATTTGCGTGCCTCCACAATTGTAAAAGCCGTGTCGAAACGATACAACCATTGTTCCAGACACCATTCGCCCTTTGCATTCCGGTTGATGCGATCAATTGTAGTCCAAACATCGCCCTGATGAAAAGCCAGTTTACCTATTTTCTGCGGTTGTATCTGCCTTGGAAAGGGCATTGATCCCAGTTTTCCGCCTTCGAAAGTATAATAATGCAGCATCGCATCTTCGTCAAGTACAATTAATTGCCGGGCTATCGGATCAATTACATAATCTTTTACGCGCACCCGGTCATTGCTCAGCGGATTGTTACAGGTTATGGCATTCTGAAAATTCCCCTGCATATCAAAGTGTAAAAGTTGTTTTTTATTGATCAGAAAAAGATGCCCGTCATGTCGCTTAAAATCTTTTGCGCCCGAAAGAAGCGTCCGGTTTCCGGTTTTAAGCGGAATGGCTGTTACCTGATCTGCAATATCCGAAAGGCAGGTCAGGGTAATATCCTGTTGTTGTGTATCTTTCAGATAATTATCGATGCCCTCTTTGGTATAGAGTGCAATAAAACAAAGCAGTAAAAACAGAAAACATCGTTTCATAAATAGTTTATTTTTTGATACAGGTTCACTTATATAACGGGCTATCAATCATTATTCGTATAGTTGGTGCAGGTTTTTGTCATGACGACCGAAAATGCAGACCGGTACGAATAGTGTTCAATCACTTTATACATCAGCTTCTGTCTGATTAACAACCGGACAGTGTTTTTTGTTATTCCTGCACAAATATCCAGTTGTTTTCTGAAGAGAGTGCCGGATTATACCGAAATCCTTCCCATTCGAAAGTTTTCAATGCTTCCGGATCAGTAAGCCTGTTTTTAATGATAAACCGGCTCATACGGCCGCGTGCCATCTTGGCATAAATCACTACGGTCTGCGCTTTCCCCTTTTTCATCACTTTAAATTCGGGAGTAATGATGCGAATGGCTGTACTGAGTGTATCCCAGTGGAATGCCGGTTGCACATCCATACTCGCCAGATTTATCAGAATTCCGTCATCCGCCTTTACGGCTTCGATAAGTGGTAATGTTTCGCGCTTGCGCCAGAATGTATACAATGAATCTTCATGCAGCTCCGGCAGTTTTACGGCATATTCCATCCGATAGGGTTTAATCAGATCGAGCGGACGGAGCAAACCATAGCATACAGAAAC
>CAMTPG010000363.1 GCA_947074335.1 uncultured Parabacteroides sp. | reverse complement strand
TAAAAAATCGGAGCAGCCATAATCGGCAGCCTTTTGCATAAAATACTGCTGACCGGCGCATTTACTCCAGTCGTAACCCTGCCCGTCATGGGTCAGAAACGATTCGGCACGCCGCTGGTAAGGCTGAATATCGGCCTCATCCTGCTCGAGTGTTCCGCCGCCCAGATTAACACGCCAGAGCGAAAGACCGATACCTTCGGGATTGCCGGTTGCATCGTAATCCGAACTGAAAAGCCAACGTGCAATCTGTTCTTTTTGTGCGTCATCCCAGTATTGCCCCGCAAAATTGCCGCTCCAGGCATCCGAAGCCGTAAAATGGTCGATTTGCTGATATTTTACTTCCGGCTGAATGCGTGTCTTCAGTGTCTGTGCCGGCAGTACTTCAGAGAATGTGAGGCCGAGAAGCAGAAACAGGCCTTGTGTGGAAAACAGTCTTTTCATGAGCTATCGAATTTAAGTCGGTATCATCGTTAACAAATACAGTTTCACAAATATACAGTATTTCCGACCGTTTGTCAATAGCTGATGAAAAAAGATCAGGCGACAGTCTGTGCCGCCCGATCCCTGAACAAAAACAACTGCATCAATCGTTCAGTTCCTCTTCGATGATTTCGCTCCAGGCACCATTATCAAAAATAGAGATCTGGAAAGTATCATCCGATTCCGAACGACTGTATAATCTGCCTTTATAGCGGATTATTTTATTCTGTTCCGGCCTGATTGCACGAATTTCGCGCTGCCGTATCACCTCATCCTGAAAATCGGTTGCCGTTAAAACAGCCTGCATCCGCTGCCCGCTGCCCGACAGGAAGGTGTAAAAACCATGAATATGATTCAATTCACCGATCATGTCCGCCGTAAAAAGATCGCTGAACAGGATTGGCTGATCAGCCTCAGTGCCCTGTCCGCTGAAAAGATCAACCGCATTGGCTTTGGCTCCGATTTCATAATCAAATTGTTTCAGCCGGTCGTGTACCGGATCGGTTGCCATAAATTCGATGCGACTCACGATGCGCTGCAGTTCTACAGATTCGTTGATCTCGGAAGCCGGTTCGATGGTAAGCGCCAGCTTTTGCCAGAATGTATCCGTTACGCGATCGAAATAGCAAAGACTGTTTTCGCGATTAACCGTTTCGGAACTGTGCGCCAGAAAACAGATCTGATAATTTCCTTTGGGCAGACTGTCGTAAATAATGCCGAACTCCTGGTCCAGATCAGTCGGATCAAAAATAAACTGTTGTTGTTTGTAGAGTTGCGGCTCATCATCTACGAGAAATACAAAGTAATCGATGCGGGTACAGAGATCGTTCAACTCTTTTACAGCGCCGGTCTCTTCATCGCCCGTACGCTGGCTTTGCGGTTCGCCAATATTCAGTTCGGGCATGGCGCGCGTGGCGGGAAAAGTTAACACCTCACTTTCCATTCCGAGTGAGAAACAGACGGTCTGTAATGCATGATCTGTGGGGAATTCCGGTTCGAACGGGGCAGTCTCTGTTGAACAGGCGGTGAAGAACGCGCATGCCGCAATGGCATACTTTAGTGTACTTTTCATAGTTTCGTGGTTGTTATTTTGTTTATACTATTTCACAAAGAAACACTATTTTTTTGAATTGCTTTTATTTTCTGCTAAAAAATGAAAAGAAATTTTATCTTTGTCATTCAGTATATATAATGTATAACCTTTCTAATTCTGATCATAATTATGGGACGACCTGTAACACTTTGCACACTGCAATGGGCCGATCTTTCGCTCGAAGCGGTTTGCGAAAAAGCCAAATCAATGGGATTCGACGGTGTGGAACTGGGCTTGCCGGCACATCTGGATGTACAGCAAACCGATCCGGCTTACTATGAAGGCATTAAAGCACTGCTGGCCGATTACGGACTGCAGCTGCATTGCATCTCCAATCATCTGATCGGTCAGGCGGTTTGCGACCGGATTGATGAACGACACAAACTGATTCTTCCCGATTTTATCTGGGGCGACGGCGATGAAGAGGGCATTCGCCAGCGGGCCGCCGCTTATACCATACAGGCTGCACACGCGGCCAAAGCACTGAATATTACGGTTGTGGCCGGATTTACCGGAAGCCGGTTGTGGCCCTGGCTCTATTCGTTTCCGCCCGTAACTCCCGAAATGATCGACGCCGGATATGCCGATTTTGCGCGCCGCTTTACCCCGATTCTCGATGCATATCAATCGCTGGGCATCCGCTATGCACTCGAAGCGCATCCTACCGAAGTGGCTTTCGATATCTGTTCGGCCGAAAAAACGCTGGCGGCCATCGGGCATCATCCCGCATTCGGGTTTAATTATGATCCGAGTCATTTCGGTTATCAGGGTGTGGATTATGTGGCATTCATCGAAAAGTTTGCCGACCGTATTTTCCATGTTCACATGAAAGATGTGTATTGGAGCGATGTACCGAAAGAGGCGGGCGTGTTTGGCGGACATACCACATTTGGCGATCCGCGGCGTTTCTGGAATTTCAGAAGTGTGGGGCGCGGCCGGATTTGTTTCGACGAAATTATCCGGGCACTGAACCGGATCGGATACGGCGGACCGCTCTCGGTAGAATGGGAAGACAGCGAAATGGATCGCGAACACGGCGCACGCGAGTCTTGTCAATATACACGGCAGATAGATTTTCCGGCCTCGGGGCATGCTTTTGATGCCTGTTTCGAGCAAAAATAAAATGTTAAAACCTACAATAAGCAGGAGCCATAAACAGGGTTTTGCAATACATTGACAATCAGCCTGTTGCAAAACCGTCAATTTCCCTGCAGTGAAATTTGAATTCCATCGTTATGAAATTTCGATTCCATAACGATGGAATTTTATGTTCATCGGCATGAAATCGGAAATGGATGCCAGGTGCGGTTTTATCAACCGAAAATATTTACAATAAGTATTGCGTTTTATACGGTATG
>CAMTPG010000362.1 GCA_947074335.1 uncultured Parabacteroides sp. | reverse complement strand
ATAAAGGTTTGTACATCCACAAAATTGGGATTGTATTCGGCATCGGTATCGGTGGTCTTCAGCAGCGAACGTCCTGTTTTGTAGCGCACGCCGGTAACCTGACTAAACTTGCCCAATCCGGAACCTATATAAGCACTGGCTCCGAGCAAACTGGCCGAAACGGAACCTTCCACGCCTTTCGGTTTTTTATAGGTGATGTCGAGCACCGAACTCATCTTATCGCCATAGCGTGCTTCGAAGCCGCCGGCCGAGAAGTTGACCGATTCGGTCAGATCCGGATTGATAAAACTCAATCCCTCCTGCTGTCCTGAACGTATCAGCAAAGGACGAAAAACTTCCATGCCGTTTACATAGACAATATTTTCGTCGTAACTCCCGCCACGTACCGAATACTGCGAACTCAGCTCATTATTCGAGGAGACACCTGCAAAAGTAACCACCAGACTTTCAATGCTTCCTCCTGCCGGATCGGGCAATAATCGAACCTGCTCGGCATTGAGCGATTCGAGTGTGGAAGTCTGCCGGCGCATGGCTGTAGCTACCACTTCGCCAATTTCGAGTGTTGTGTAGTTCATGCGCACATTCACACGCATATCCTGCGTAAGTTCGGGAATGATTCGTTCGGCCTTGTTATATCCCAGACAACTGAAAATAATGGCAATCGAATCGCCGGGCGAAAGCGAGAGTGAATAATAGCCCTTCTCGTTTGACATGGTACCGATCAGGGTATTCTTCACGCGGATGTTGACCAAATCGAGCGGATTGCCGTCGGCATCCCGCACATATCCCGTCACATTCACCTGTTTTTGTCCAAATACGCTAACCGAAAATAATATAAATAGCAGTGCAGCTACAGCACGAATCTTCATAATCTTGTATATACTTTAATTCTTTAACGCAAAAAATAACATTTCCGTATGCGAAGCCCGAAAAAAAGCTGTAGTTATTCTTTTTGCCTTCAGAATCCGGAAATCAAATAAACCTTATTATCTTTGTTATCCGATTAACAATAAATTTGCAACTAAATCAATATGGAAAGTTTTGCCCAACTCATCAAAAACAGACGAAGCACCCGCAAATTCACCGAACAGCTGCTCAACCCGGATCAGGTGGAAACCATTTTGAAGGCTGCGCTCATGGCGCCCTCTTCAAAGAGTAAAAATCCCTGGCAGTTTGTGGTGATCGAAGATCGTATCATGCTGGAACGCCTTTCGGCCTGCAAAGAACACGGCGCGGCCTATCTGAAAGACTGTGTGCTGGCAGTCGTGGTTTTAGGCAATGTCATGGAAAGTGATGTCTGGGTGGAAGATGCTTCGATTGCATCGATCTACATGCAGCTGCAGGCCGAAGATCTCGGACTGGGAAGCTGCTGGTGTCAGATTCGTAACCGCCAGACCGAAGATGATCAGGACTCGGCACAATACATCCGCGGTCTGCTCAATATTCCTTATCAGCTGGAAGTGCTTTCGGTGATCGGATTCGGATATAAAGCGCAAACACGTAAACCGTTCGATGAGACTCGTCTGCAATGGGAAAAGATTCATCTTGGAACTTATAATATACCGGAAGAAAAACCGGTGCCCGAACCCGAATGAAACTGATATTTATAGGAGCCGGCAATTTAGCCACACAATTGGCTTTGGCCTGCAGCAAACAGGGTTTCGAAATCCTGCAGGTATACAGCCGCACGGAAGCTTCTGCGCGTGCATTGGCCGAAAAGGTGCAGTGCGGTTTCACCACATCGCTTTCCGAATTGCGCGACGATGCCGATCTCTATCTTTTCTCGGTGAAAGATGATGCGCTGCCCGGATTGCTTGCAGCCATGAAACCCAATAACGGCATCTGGGCGCATACGGCAGGCAGCATCCCGATGTCGGTTTTTGACGGATATACCGATAAACAGGGCGTATTCTATCCGCTGCAGACCTTCAGTAAATCGCGCACGGTGAATTTCAGAAAGATTCCGATTTTTATCGAAGCTTCGAGCGAAGCAGTAGCCGAAAGTCTGCTGCAGATCGCTTCGCGCCTCTCGGATCAGGTCAGTCTGCTTACTTCCGATAAGCGGAAACGATTGCATCTGGCAGCTGTTTTTGCCTGCAATTTCACCAATCACATGTATGTGCTGGCCTCGAAGCTGTTGCAGGAAGAGCATATTCCGATCGATGTGCTGCAACCGCTTATCGACGAAACAGCCGCCAAGATTCATGATCTTACGCCGGCAGCTGCACAAACCGGTCCGGCAGTGCGCTACGACGAGCAGGTAATCAGCAAACAACTCGGCATGCTCAGCGATCCGCGCATGCAGGAGCTTTACCGGCTGCTGAGCGAAAGTATTCATCAGGAAGCAATAAATAAACCAACATGAGCAGTATCAATTACGATTTAAAGAAAATAAAAGCATTTGTATTCGATGTAGACGGCGTGCTGTCATGCGATGTCATTCCGCTGCATCCCAACGGCGATCCGATGCGTACCGTAAATATCAAAGACGGATATGCATTGCAATTGGCCGTGAAAAAAGGCTATCAGGTAGCCATCATCACCGGTGGTTATACCGAATCGGTTCGTATTCGCTTTTCGCGACTCGGTATTCAGTATATCTATATGAACAGTTCGGTAAAGATGAACGACTTCAGGGATTTTATGGAGAAAACCGGTCTTAAGCCCGAAGAGGTGCTGTATGCCGGCGATGATATTCCCGATTACGAGGTAATGAAAAATGTGGGATTACCGATTGCGCCCGCCGATGCTGCACCCGAAGTTAAAAGCATTGCCAAATACATCACAGCCTGTCGCGGCGGCGAAGGTGTGGCACGCGATGTGATTGAGCAAACGCTTAAAGCGCAGGATCACTGGATGTGCAATGAGGCCTTCGGCTGGTAAACTGCATGATCACAATCCTGATGCGGCTTATAAGCGAAAGAGCGGAATGG
>CAMTPG010000361.1 GCA_947074335.1 uncultured Parabacteroides sp. | reverse complement strand
CGGTTGCGCTCCTTCTTTTTAGTCGAGCCGGTGAGCAGTGCCACCTGTACATCCATATCTTTCAGGAAAGCGCAGATCGTGGCATAATGCTGTGTGGCCAGAATCTCGGTAGGCGCCATCATGCAGGCTTGAAATCCGTTGTCGATAGCCAGTAGCATGCATAATAATCCAACCAGCGTTTTGCCGCTGCCCACATCACCCTGCAACAAACGGTTCATTTGCCGGCCGCTGCCCATATCGGCACGGATTTCGCGCACCACACGTTTTTGGGCATTGGTCAGTTCGAAAGGCAGATAATCATTGTAGAAGGTGTTGAAATATTCGCCCACTTTGGGGAAAACCAGTCCGCGCAGTTTCAGTTTGCGCTCGGTGGCGGTGCGCAGCATATTGAGCTGAATATAGAAGAGTTCTTCAAATTTGAGTCGCAACTGGGCCTTCCGCAACTTATCCACCGATTCGGGAAAATGAATATTCCGGATGGCTTCACTGTACGAAATAAGCTGCGTGCGCTGCAGCAACGCCGCAGGAAGTGTTTCGGGCAATTGCCAGTTAAGGCCCGACAGCAGGGCATATTGCATATTCTGGATGGCACGTGAGTTGAGAAATGATTTTTTCATCTTCTCGGTGGTATTATAGAAAGGCGTTAAGCCGTTCGCAACCTGTGCAGCCTGCTCTACCGGATCGATTTCGGGATGTGCAATATTTATGGCATTGCCGAACTGAGTGGGTTTGCCGAAAACAATATAATCGGTATTGAGTTTAATTTTATCCTGAATAAAGGCAATGCCTTTAAACCAGACCAGATCAATCACGGCGCTGCCATCGGTAAATTTACCAATGAGGCGGCGGGTACGACCTTCGCCGGCGATATCGAAAAAGGTTATCCTTCCTTTCAACTGGATGTAAGGCATTTCGCCGTGAATCTCGGCCACGCGGTAAAAACGGCTGCGGTCGATGTATTTGTAGGGGAAATAATTTAATAAATCTTCATACGACTGAATCCCGGTCTCTTTCCGGAGAATCTCTGCTTTTTTGGGACCAACTCCCGACAGATACATGATGGCACGTTTATCGAGTTCAAGCATGAAAGAAAAATCGAATATTATTTATTATATAAATTACAAAGATATAAAAAATGAACTGCCCTAACTTATATTAATCCGGAATCAAACGACGCGTCTGCACATAATGCATTTGCTATCAACAGATCGAACGGCGTGGTGATTTTAAGATTTTCGCGATTGCCTTCGGTAACATGTACTGTATGTCCGAAAGCCTCAACCACCGAAGCATCATCTGTAAAGGCTTCATTAAATGGCTGCTGATAAGCTTCCCATAACAATTCAAAATTAAATACCTGCGGCGTTTGTACGGCAAAATAATGCGAACGATCAACCGGATGAGTGCCCTGATGATCTTTTTGGCGCAGCGAATCGATCATCGGAATTACCGGAATTACGGCATCACATGTCTGCACTTCTTTAAAACAACGTGTCACAACCTGTGCCGAAGCAAACGGGCGGACGCCATCGTGTACCGCTACAAAGGCGGTCTCATCGGCAACCGGATCATTTGCTTTAATCCATTGCAAACCATTAAGCACGGAATGAAAACGGGTTTCGCCGCCATGCACAATGACATGTTCGGTTTTACAGCCGATCTCTTTGCAAAGCATCTGCCAATAACTTTGATGCGATTCGGGCAACACCAGTATCAGTCGGGCTCCCGGATCAAAGCGTCTGAAATTATCGAGTGTATGCATTAAAACCGGTTTGCCCTGCAAAGGAATAAACTGTTTGGGCAAGTCATGCCCCATGCGTAATCCTTTGCCGCCGGCTACTATCAATACATAATGTCTGTTCATTCCAGTTCCTCCAGCACTTTTTTTACTTCGGCATCTACTTTATAAAGCTTGTCCTTGCAAAGTTTGATCAGTCGGGTTGCCTCTTTGACTTTATCTGTTAAAAGATCTACATCCAGTTTATCCTGTTCAATCTCGGCAATGATGTTGCGGAGTTTTTCGATTGCTTCATTATAGCTTTCAGCTTTCTTTGCCATCGGTTTTACTATTAATTATTTATATAACTTGTGGTGAAATTAATTCCCGTTTTTAACATAATCTGTAACACACAGATATACATCTTATTTATTGTTTGTGCTACGAAGTTAATGAAAAGTTTAAAAGATAAAAAGAAAACATGTTGTTAAAGGGATCTTAAGTCATTCCAAAGAAGATTCTCTTTGGATCTGTCTTTGCGCGAAAAAACAGATTGCAGATAATTCCTTTATGATTACAGCCGATTCATTACTTTATTTTAAAATTTATTGTTTTAATCGGGAATTTCATGAAAAGAGAAATCGAATACTCCGTCGGATACTAAAATCCGATGATCCTTCGGATATCTGAATATAAAAAACAGCGTCGGATTGTAAAGGCAATCCAACGCTGTCAATCTTTATTATTTACTTTGCCGGAATTAATTCCGGTTTAACCGGATTAAATCCGGCTGAGAGATTAATCAGGAAGTGCATTTTCCCAACCATCATTTTGCTGTGAACAGAAACCGGCATTGATTTCATCTGCAGGAATCGGATAAACAAACTTCTTCACATCAAAATTCTGATAATTAGTCGTTGAAATCAATAAACCCCAACGCCGTGCATCATACCAGCGATGACCTTCCAGATACAATTCGCGAATACGCTCATCCTGAATAAAGGTAAGCAATTCGGCTTTTGTCTGTGGCAGTTTGGAATAATCGAACGATCCGTCTTCGCTGACAAAGGCTGTATTTCGTTTTGCCGTATAGGCCAGTGCTTCCTGGCAGGCTTTGACTGTGCCTGAAGCCATCTGTGCCTGACATTCGGCTATAATGAGATACATTTCCGATTTACGGAAGATCGGAATATTACTTACGGCCTGAGCTGTAGCAATACCCTGATAT
>CAMTPG010000360.1 GCA_947074335.1 uncultured Parabacteroides sp. | reverse complement strand
TTTTTTACTTCTTTTTTTGAGCCTCTAAATCAGCCTTCGATTTACTCTTGGTTACAATGTAAACGCCGGTAAAGACCAATACAATCGCGATGCATTTAAAAATACCAAAGGTATCCAGTCCGATCAATATGGTAATCAGCGAAGCTATAATGGGTTGTACATAATTATACATCACCATCACGGTGGGGCGCAATATTTTCTGTCCGATGGGAACCAGCAGATAGGCTAAAAAAGTGCCGCCCAGCACTACAACACCTAAATTAAAATAGATAGTCGGCGGCATATGCAGATAATCAATGCTCGATATGCTGCTGAACGAGAACGGAATCACGCAGATAGCCGAATAAGTAAACATCCATTTCATCAATGTAACGGGCGAATAGCGGCTGATTAATCCTTTGTAAACCACCACATACACCGAAAAACTGCATTGTGCCGTCAGACAGCATAAATCGCCCCAGATATTACTTCCGCCGCCCGAAACAGCCTGATGACCGCCCAATATTAATGTCAGTGCACCGACAGCACCCACAAAAATGCCCAGAATTTTTTTGCCCGTTACCGGTTCTTTCAGATAGAACGCTGCAATAATCATGGTGATGATCGGTGTGGATGTGGCAACAATCGTGGCATCGATAGGCGAAGTGAGCGATACACCGAAAATATACATGCCCTGATTGATGACGATACCAAATAAGGCGGCAAAAAACAAGGCTATCAAATCGCGCGAAGGAACTTTTTCGTGTTTACAAAAAAAAGAGGCAATCCAGAATACTACAGCCGCACCGAGCATGCGAAAGGTGGTAAGCGAAATGGGAGTGATGAATTCACTGTTTAAAATGAGTTTCGACGACGGAGCCATACTTCCCCATAAAAGATTGGCGATTAACATCGATAAATGACCTTTTAACTGCGTAGGATTCATTCGGATTTCTTTTCTTATTTATCTGCAAATGTAATAGAACTCTATAAAATACAAAGCGTTATTGCCCGAAAATAATATTCCGGGGGATATAGACTTGTTTGATTATAGACGTGTAAAACCGACAAATTGTTTGTAAATTGCATGAATATATGTCATTATATTAATAAATTGCTATATGTTAAAACATCAGGGTACTTGCTTAATAGAGACAGATCGCTTAATTTTGAGACCATTTCAATTTTCGGATGCCGATGATATGCTGACTTATTGGGTGAGCGATCCGGCTATCCAGTCTCTTTATTCGGAACCGGTTTATACTACAAAAGAGGCCGTAAACGGATTGCTCGACCGGTATATTTCAGGCTATAATCAATCCGATTATTACCGTTGGGCCATTCAGGAAAAGGAGAGTGGCATCTGCATCGGGCAACTGGCTGTTTTTTTAGTAAATAATGATCATCATTTTTGTGAAATAGAATATGCACTGGGCAGCCGGTTTCACCGCAAAGGCTATTGTACAGAAGCGGTCAAAGCGATTCTCCCGTTGTGTTTTCACGACATCCGATTCAATAAGGTACAGGTTTGTCATAAAGCCGGCAATGAAGCATCGCGCGGCGTAATTCGTAAATGCGGTTTTACTTACGAAGGCACATTGCGCGATTATTTCTTTGCAGCCGGTCAATATACCGACCGACTTTATTACTCGATGCTGAAATCCGAGTATCCGGCTAATATTTAAAAATCTCACATAAAACGGATGAAATTTGTCGCGCTTCATCATCAGATACCGTACCGATCAGCATGCCGCAGCGATGTTTATCAACCGTTTTAATCTGATCGAGTGCGATAAAACTGTCGGTATGTAAACCGGTTGTATCATTCGATTCGATTTTTATACGTGTAGGCAAATCATGTTCGGCAGAGGTAATGGGAGCGATCATCACGGTTTTCAGGTGCTCATTCATTTCATCGGGCGACACAATTACGCAGGGACGCGTTTTTTGCATTTCTGCTCCGACCGACGGATCCAGCTGGATGGAATAAATTTGATAACGATTCATACAGCTTCGGGGTTAAAGGTGTTTATCGGTTTCATCATCGAAATGATCGGGCAGGAGTTTCTCCTCTGCATTTTTTGCCGCATAAGCCGCAAAGGCATCCGACCAGCCGCTGCGAAGACATTCCTCTTTGCGGATGGTCAGTTCATGATTGTTGAGTTCGATATTTACTTTATCGCCGCTGTTCAGGTTGTAAGCCTGAACCAGTTCATCCGGAATGATTAATCCCAAAGCTTTGTCGAGTTGGATAATTTCAGTTTCCATATTGTAACAGATTTATAGTATAACAGTTTTCGGCAGTTTTTGTCGGCGGGAGGTTTAATTATTTTAAGAGCAGAATTATTATCGGATAAAAAAGAAACAGGCATATCCCCGAATTAATCAGATATGCCTGAGTCATTATAAGTCTGCCTAATTATCAGCTCAATAATTTGTTTTGCACCTTAAACAAGTTGTTGCCGAAGTTGCTGCTTTGTTGCAATCAATCCTTTTCGGGAGAGTTTATTAAAACGGCGCCAAAGCAAAGCGGCCAACACCGAAAGGCTGATCGGAAATCCGCACCACACACCGATTGCGCCCCAGTGAAATACAAATCCGCACAGATAGCCAAGCGGCAATGCCAGTCCGAAATGACAAACAAAAGCCATCACCGCCATATATTTTACATCTTCAATACCGCGCAGTGCATTGGAAAAGAGTATCTGCAATCCGTCGCCCGCCTGATAAATAATAACCGACCAGATCAACAGTGATACAACCTCCACAACCTCTTTTTCGGGTGTAATAAGATATCCGATCTGTTGGCGGAAAATCAATAAAAACAGCATGACTGCGCCGGCCACACCCAATATCAGATGCAAGCCCGAAAACGATGCCAGTCGGATGTTTCGCCAATCCTGATTGCCGCGAAACGTACTTACACGAATAGCCACCGCGGCAGCAATGCCGTAATACACCATAAATCCAAGCGTGGTGATAACACTTACCACCTGATG
>CAMTPG010000359.1 GCA_947074335.1 uncultured Parabacteroides sp. | reverse complement strand
GTCTGGCAGGTGATATTGAAAAGCGTCTGGGAAAATAACCGGATGCATTAATCTTAAAAAAGAGATGCCGTGAATCCGGAGAAATCCGGGTTCCGAGGGCAACATAATCATAAAAATATTTCTTATTCAACTGTTGCTTACTCTTTAGTCGGGAAAAAACAGACAATTCAATATACCGGTTAATTATTAAGAGGCCGGAAGAATACAGAGAGCTGGTCTCTCTAAAATCAATACAATAAAAGACCGCTCCTTTTTTCAATATTTGCCGATAAAGGCAAAAACTATCGTTCATTTTAACAATGACCGGAGACTTCACTCCTGCCCTGTTTTAAACTAAATGAACTCTGTATTGAAAAAAGAGCGGTCTTTTTATTATCATCTTGTTGCCCGAATAAAGCAACAACTTCAAATAATATACCTTATTTATTTCGCTGAATAATATAATCGGCCAGATTCAATAATCCCTGACGGGCATCCGAATCGGGCAGTTTCATGATTAGTTCTACCGCTTTGTCGCGATATTCCTGCATCCGTTTTTCAGCATAATCTATACCGCCGGATTGAATGGCGAAACTAATCAGCCGGTCGATATTTTCGGTAGTCAGATCCTGACTGAAAATAATCTTTTTACAGGCAGCCGCTTCAGTGGGATCACCGTGACGCAAAGCATACAATAAAGGAAGTGTAATTTTTCCTTCACGGATATCATTGCCGGTAGGTTTACCGATATTCAGTTCTTTGTAATAATCGAAAATGTCATCTTTAATCTGGAAACTGTAACCCATATATTCGCCGGCTTCGCGGCAAATGGCTATATCTTCGGGATTGGCATCGACCGATAAAGCACCGATTTCGGCACAGCCCGAAAGCAGCAGAGCCGTCTTTTTACGGATTACCTGGAAATAAGTCTCTTCGTCGAGAATGATCTCCTCCACCGTTTCCAGCTGTTTAATTTCTCCTTCGGCCAGATCGCGTCCGAGTGCGGAAACAATCGCAATAATCTGCAGATTGCCGGTTTGTATGGAACGAATCAAGGCGGTTGATAACACATAATCTCCTACTAAAACAGAAACACGATTATCGAAAATGGCGTTTAGCGACGGTGTACCGCGGCGTTGTTTTGTTTCATCAATAACATCATCATGAATCAATGTAGCCGTATGTAATAATTCCAGTAAAACAGCAGAATTGATGGTATGATCATTCACTTTGCCACAAGCTTTTGCCGCAAGCAGAACCATCAAAGGGCGTATGTGTTTTCCGGTAGAGATTAAAATTTGATCAATGGCAGCCTGTACACGTCGGGTAGAGCTGTTTAGTGCTGCTGCAAAATCATCATTAAATCGTTTGAACTCGGTTACAATCGGTTCCTCAATATTTTTTCTTTCAATCATAATCAATCTTAGATATTGGCAAATGTAACAAAAACTATCGATTCACGTACTTTTTTCGTACATTTACCCACTTTAGTTATAAAAAATCGGAAAAAAATGATGAAACTTTTTCTTGTTGATGCCTATGCATTAATTTACCGTTCGTATTATGCATTTATCAAAAACCCGCGAATTAATTCGAAAGGGATGAATACCTCCGCTATTTTCGGTTTCATAAACAGCCTGGAGGATGTGCTTAAACGCGAAAACCCCACGCATATAGCGGTGGCTTTCGATCCGTCGGGACCTACGTTTCGTCATGAAGCGTTCGAACAATATAAAGCGCAACGCGAAGAAACGCCGGAAGCGATACGCCAATCTGTTCCGATCATTAAAAAGATAATTGAAGCTTATCATATTCCGATTTTAGAAGTTCCTTTCTATGAAGCTGATGATGTAATCGGCACCATTGCCAAACAGGCAGAGCAGGAAGGCTTCGATGTGTATATGATGACTCCCGATAAAGATTACGGCCAGTTGGTTTCGGAGCATATCTTTATGTATCGCCCCAAGTTTGGCGGCGATTACGAAATTATGGGCGTTCAGCAAGTGTTAAACAAATATGGCCTGACCGATGTGCATCAGGTAATCGATTTGCTGGGACTGATGGGCGACAGTTCGGATAATATTCCGGGTTGTCCGGGCGTGGGCGAAAAAACCGCCCAGAAACTGCTCACCGAATACGGCACCATTGACAATCTGATTGCTCATACTTCCGAATTAAAAGGAGCATTGCAAAAGAAGGTATCCGAAAATACAGAACAAATTCAGTTCTCTAAATTTCTGGCCACCATTAAAACCGATGTGCCGATTCAGTTCGATGCCGACAAATGCATCCGCGAGGCACGCGATGATCAGCAGCTCTACGAGATTTATACCGAACTTGAGTTTAAAACATTTATTAACAAATTGAACCTTTCCGGCGCAACTCCCGAACCAAAATCGGGAATCGCAGAAAAAACGGCTGCAAAAGGCCCGGTTCAAGGCTCGCTCTTTGAAGAATTTGCGACCGCCGGCACACAAGTTTCAGAATATTCGACTCTCGCGGACATAAAATCGACTCCTCACACCTATCATCTTACTGATAAAGAGGACGATATCATCCGATTAGGGGCCTTTTTGAAGGATCAGGAATTTTTTGCCTTTGACACGGAAACTTCGGGCATGGAACCTATTTCGAGCGATATCGTGGGAATTTCGTTCTCCGTGAAGGAAAATGAAGCCTGGTATGTGCCGATGCCCGCCGATGCCGAAAATGCAACCCGTTTGCTGAGCCACTTCGCTCCTGCCCTCGAAGATCCGAAAATTTTGAAAATCGGTCAGAACATAAAATTTGATATGCTTGTGGTTCGCAAATACGGCATCCGCGTAAATGGTCCGTTGTTCGATACCATGATCGCCCATTACCTGCTCAACCCCGAATTGCGTCACGGCATGGATTATCTTTCCGAAACTTATCTGAAGTATAAACCGGTGGCCATCGAGGAGCTGATCGGCCCGAAAGGAAAAAATCAGAAATCAATGCGTGATGTGCCGATTGCAGAAATCAAAGAATATGC
>CAMTPG010000358.1 GCA_947074335.1 uncultured Parabacteroides sp. | reverse complement strand
TCACGCTCGAAGTATCGGCCGTCGCCGAAGATTTTCTGCCCAATTTCCGTGTGGGTGATATCATCGTACTGTATGCATATGAAGCGGAGCAGGAACCGGATATTCGCCGGAGCATGACTTATCGCGGTAATATTAAAGCGATTAAAGAGAATCATGTCGTGGTGGTTTTGCGTTCGCCACAGCGCAATGCGTCTATCTTTATCAATCGCCCCGGTTTTTACTGGGCAATCGAACATGATTTTGTAGATTCTTCGTACAACGGCCTGTTTAAAGGATTATATGCTTTACTTACGGCCACACCCGAACGAAAAGCGTTGCTGTTTAACCGCCGGTTGCCACGCAAAAATCCGGCTCGCAGGCTGAATGGCGATTACGGCGCTTTCAATACGTTGATGCAACAGGTAAAACAGGCGGATGATTATTTTTTACTGATCGGACCGCCGGGAACCGGAAAAACTTCTCACGGACTGATTAATATACTGAAAGAAGAACTTACCGAAACGCATGCTTCGGTGCTGATTGCTTCGTATACCAATCGTGCCGTAGATGAGATTTGCGAGAAATTGTGCGAACATGCCATTCCGTTTATCCGTCTCGGTACGGAGCTGACAACCGGCGAGCCTTATCGCCCCTTTCTGCTAAGCCGGCTTACGCAGGCATGCAATCGGGCAGATGATGTAAAAAATTTATTGCTCGAAACGCGCGTGATCGTGGGCACAACCACGACCTTAGCCTCGAATAATAATCTGTTTTCGTTAAAAACATTTAGTCTGGCCATTATCGATGAAGCATCGCAATTGCTGGAACCGCATTTGCTGCCTTTGCTGGCTGCACGCCATGCCGACAAGGATGCCATCGGGCGCTTTGTGCTGATTGGCGATCATAAACAGTTGCCGGCAGTTGTTCAGCAGTTGACGGACGAATCGGCTGTAACGGAGGCTGTTTTGCATCAAATGGGATTGACCAATTGTCGGAATTCACTTTTCGAGCGACTGATAGGAGTACAACAAGCCGATGCCGGTTTTACGTATATGATGTGCAAACAGGGACGTATGCATCCGGATGTTTCGGTTTTCCCCAATTATAGTTTTTATCAGATGAAACTTGAGCCGGTGCCGGTTAATCATCAGCAACGTGCGCTTCATTTCCCGATACGTAATGAAGCGGATGGAAAAGAGTTGCTTTTATCAACCGCCAGATTGGCTTTTATTGCTTCGCCGGCAGTGGATCACAGCACATCGGTAAAGGTAAATCCAAACGAAGCCCGCCTGATTGCAGCCACGGTAAAATCGGTATATGCATTGTATCAGAAAAACGAAAAACCCTTTGCGGCACAGGATACAATCGGTATTATAGTGCCTTATCGCAACCAGATTTCGATGATCCGTAAAGCGATAGAGGAGTTGGAAATACCTGAATTACAAACCATTTCGATCGATACGGTAGAGCGTTATCAGGGCAGTCAGCGCGATGTGATTATTTATGGCTTTACCATTCAGAAGGCGTATCAGCTGAATTTTCTGACCAATAATGTCTTCTTCGAGGCCGGTTCCTTAATCGACCGTAAACTGAATGTGGCACTTACCCGCGCCAAAGAGCAGCTCATTCTGACCGGAAATCCGCAATTGCTTGATGCAGACGATACATTCCATAAACTGATAGAATATATCCGCCGCAAAAATGCGTTTATTGATCTGCCGGTCGACCGTTATTGCAGCGGCGATTTTAATCCGTTCGAATTAACCGATATCGGGACAAATATGGATGAAAACGGAAGCATTTTATCTACTGATTTCTTACCTGAATCGATTCACGAAACAACAACTGATGACCCCATTTTATTGCCACCGGATTTTCCTGCCTTTTTCAGCAGGAATGAGGTAGCCGGATATCAGCCGGTTTGCTTCTCTCCTGCTTTTATCCGCTCTTTTACAATCGGTTTGCTACAACCTGTCGAAGCTGATGCGCGCACAGAGACACTTCGTCGTCCTTTCGGCTTCGGGGAAGAAGCAAATCGTGAATTTATCAACTGGGGACGCACCGATTTCAGGCAGCATACAGCAATTCATGATGCCATAACATTTACGCCGCACGATAAAGTCTTATTGTCGGGTTATTACGATATGCCGCTTTATTATGCAGCGGCAAAAACCGTTTTTACAGCCCGACAAGCGGAGTTGACAGGATTTTGTGGTACATCAGAAAAACTACTTTTTTGCGATTTTGGTAGTGGATTGGCTTCTGCAGGAATGGCTTTTGCAGATATAACCTCAGATATGCCCCCGGCTCTGTTCTATTTCGGAATAGATCATGCAACCGAAATGCAACTGAAAGCAAAAGAAATGCTGACAGATAACGCATATTCATCTCTAAAAAGCTCATTTTCGGTCCACTTTGATGTGTATGCCCTTGAACAGCATTTGCAACAGACCGAATCGCCGGCTGCATGGCTTTGTTGTTTTTCGTTTACATTTCCGGTTCTTCATCCCGCTTATGCCAAACGACTGGCCGAACAGCTTAATCTGCTTGCACGACTTTATCCGCAACACACTTTACTCATTCTGACAATCGATTTGCAGAATGCAGCCGAAACGCCGGCTTACGAAATCTTCACAAAAATGCTGGATGATCAATTTAACGTACCCCAAACAGAGATACACGAATTCATGATGAAACAGGATAATCAGGTCATTCCCTATCCGATTTTCAGTTCGATAATTACACGAATTTAAAGCGGTTTATTTACCGGTCATTTTGTCAGTCCGCCAATCGTACAAATAATTCATCACAATGCAAAAATCGTTACACTGTAGTGCATTTTATTTTTCACTGCAGTGTAATTCAAATTGCACTGCAGTGCACATTTTTAGGGCATTCCCGGAATGACTGACAGAATGACAGAACACTTTACTTAAACAACGTCAGAATAGCCAGAAAACCGCTGATAAAAGCCAGGATCAACATAATCCAACTCATTCGCTGATTTTGGATA